>NZ_JAVRHI010000091.1:0-99269 GCF_034105845.1 Streptomyces sp. CRN 30
GGCGGTGACGCCCCCGGGCGCCCGGGACGGTGCGGGCGGACGCGGTCCGCGGGTCAGGCCGTCGCGCGGACCGCCGTACGGATCAGCTCCGCGACCTCCGCCGGGCGCGACACCGCGACCGCGTGCGACGCGCCCTCGACCTCGACGACCGTCGCACCGGCCCGCTCCGCGCCGAAGCGCTCCACCTCCGGGTTGATCGCCTCGTCCGCCGTGGCCACCAGGGCCCAGGACGGCTTGGTGTGCCACGCCGCAGCCGACGCCGTCTCGGCGAACACCGAGGTGGCCAGCGGGCGCTGCGCGACCGCCAGTACCTCGGTCACGTCGGCGGGCACGTCCGCGGCGAAGATCCGCGGGAACGCCTCGGCCGCGATGGTCACCTCGACCGCCGGCTCCGCGCCCTCGACCGGGTACGTCCGCTCCTGGAGGTTGGCGACCAGGGAGGAGAGCGGGAAACGTCCCTGCAGCTCACCCAGGCTCTCGCCCTCCTCGGGGACGTACGCGGCTATGTAGACCAGCCCGACGACGTTCTCCGCGGCGCCCGCGACGGAGATGACCGCACCGCCGTAGGAGTGGCCCACCAGGACCACCGGACCGTCGATCTGGGCGGCCAGCGACCGGATGTACGCCGCGTCCGAGGCGAGGCCCCGCAGCGGGTTCGGCGGCGCCACCACCGGGATGCCGTCCTTCTGCAGCTCGGCGATGACGCCGGACCAACTGCCGGCGTCCGCGAAGGCGCCGTGGACGAGGAGGGCGGTCGGGGTCGTGCCCATGTCTGTCTCTCTTCTTCGTGTGAGGGGTCGGTACGGCCGGGAGTGTCAGCCGGCGTGCAGCGCGCCGCGCAGGACGGTGACGGCCTGGGTGATGGCGGCCTCCGCGGCGTGCGTCTCGCGCAGGGCGTTGAGCATCACGAAGTCGTGGATGATGCCCTGGTAGCGAACGGCGGTGACGGCGACGCCGGCCTCGCGGAGCTTGTTGGCGTAGGCCTCGCCCTCGTCGCGCAGGACGTCGGCCTCACCGGTGATGACCAGGGCCGGGGGCAGACCGGTTAGCTGCTCGGTGGTGGCGCGCAGCGGCGAGGCGGTGATCTGGGCGCGCTCGGCGGCGTCGGTGGTGTACTGGTCCCAGAACCACTGCATGCCGTCGCGGCGCAGGAAGTAGCCGGTGGCGAACTGGTGGTAGGACGACGTGTCGAAGCTCGCGTCGGTGACCGGGTAGAACAGCACCTGCTGGACGAGGGGGACGTCGCCGCGCTCCTTGGCCATCAGGGTGAGGGCGGCGGTCATGTTGCCGCCGACGGAGTCACCGGCGACGGCGAGGCGGGCGGCGTCCAGGCCCTTGCCGGCGCCCTCGGTGACGATCCAGCGGGCGACGGTGTAGTTCTGCTCGATGGCGACGGGGTAGCGGGCCTCGGGGGAGAGGTCGTACTCGGGGAAGACCACGGCCGCGTTCGCGCCGACGGCGAGTTCGCGGACCAGGCGGTCGTGGGTGTGGGCGTTGCCGAAGACCCAGCCGGCGCCGTGGATGTAGAGGATGACCGGCAGGGTGCCCTCGGCACCGGCCGGCTTGACGATCCGGGCGCGGACGGAACCGGTGGGACCGCCGGATACGGTGATCCACTCCTCGTCCACGGCCGGCTTGGCGATCTCGCCGGACTGCACCTCGTCCACCGCCTTGCGGCCCTCGGCGGGCGCGAGGTCGAACAGGTACGGCGGGTTCGCCGTCGCCTCCACGAACGCCTGGGCGGCGGGCTCCAGAACGGGCTGAACCGGCTCGACGGGGTGAGACATGACCAACTCCTGGGATATCGACGACCGCCGGTGAACCCGGCGTACAGCGCCACCGTCTCCGCGGATCGGCCGAAACGCGGACCAACGGTGCCGTCTGCGTCCACGCTAGAAGCCCCCGCGCCCGGTGCTTGCTCAACGGCGCACGGCCTCTGCTCCCACGGTGCACGGGACGACCCCCCAGAACCGACCCGCGACGCCGTACGACATCGCCCCCGTGAGTACGGGGCAGGACAGGCGCGAGGACGCCGGACCGCCGTTCGGGCGGCTGCTGAGGACACTGCGGCAGAGCCGGCGCCGGACCATCGAGGAACTCGCCGAGGAGTCCGGGGTGTCGTCCCCGTCGATCAGGCGTCCGGCGCGCGCCGCCGTCTGGGGGCCGGCCTGGACGCGGGTCACCCGGAGGGCACCGAGCCGCTCGCTCTCGATCCGTCCCGGCGACGGTTCGTCCTCCAGCGGACGGACGTCGAGCGGCACGTAGGCGCGGGAGACGGCGTCGCGCCGGCGCTCCGCCCGGTCGGCCGCGGGAAGTCCCGCGGTGGAGATGACGACGGACACGGATCACCCCCGGTGAGCCTCGGTGAGCTGAGGGGGCGAGGTGCCGGGCCGAACGCCGGGGGAACGGACCCGCGCCGGGCGGCGCCGCGTGACACCGCCCGCGCCTGGGACCACCTCTGCCGATACCGCGGGCGAGAGCCGCCGGGGACCCCTCAGCCGTGTGCCGCCGTCGCCGGCGGCATCGTGAACGAGATCCAGACGTCCGGCGGCAGTTCCGGACGGCCCGGTACCGGCCGCCGCTCCTCTGCCCAGGCGCCCGGTGCCAGCTCCGCGGCGGCCCGGCGCCAGAAGGCGACGGCGGGCGCGTTGGCGTCCTGGAAGGCGATCTCCCACGGGCCCGGATGCCGGGCGGCCACCTCCCGGACGGCCCGCAGCCCGATCCCCGTCCGGCGGGCGCCCCGCACGACGAAGAAGCTGTTCAGGACGCGCACCGGGCCGTTCAGCGCCCGGACGAAGGCGAAGCCGACGGGCCGGTCGTCGTGCGTGAAGAGGTACGGGGCCCAGTCGGCGTCGGTGAAGGCCGACCGGAGCCGGTCGTCGCGGAAGGTGCCGTCCGGCTCGGGCAGCACCCCGTTCATGCCCGACAGATCGTGCCGGAACAGTGGCCACAGCCGCTCCACCGTCGGACGGTCGGCGGCGCGGGCGGGACGGACGAGGTCGGACATGCGGCTCCTCGAAGGACGGTGCGGCCGGTCCCGAGATCTCTACCGCATCGCCATCGGGTAGAAAGCCATTTCTAGACTCAACAGCCCACCGTGACCCGTAACCGCGCGGACTCTTGCCAGTGTCACAATCGTCACCCTATCCTCCCCTGCGGAAAGCGCTTTCCCAGCTCTTCAGGGTCGCCCGGCGGCAACGGTTCGGCACCACCACACCATTCGGCACAGACGAAGAGGCAAGGGGAGTCGAGGATGAGACGACCAGTCGCGGTGCGGCTGTACGCGGCGCTGGGGACGCTGGCCCTCGCGGCCGCGACCGGCGCGGTCCTGACGGCGCCGGAGGCGACAGCGGCCACCGCCGGAGTCACGGGCTACGCCACCCAGAACGGCGGCACCACCGGAGGCGCGGGCGGCACCACCGTACGGGCCACCACGGGCACCGCCATCCACCAGGCCCTGTGCGGCCGGGCCTCCAGCAGCACCCCGATCACCATCCAGGTCGAGGGCACCATCAACCACGGCAACACCACGAAAGTGTCGGGCGACAGCTGCAACACCGCCGCCGACAAGATCGAGCTGAAGCAGATCAGCAACGTCACGATCGTGGGTGTCGGCAGCGGTGCCGTCTTCGACCAGCTCGGCATCCACATCCGCGAGTCCAGCAACATCATCATCCAGAACGTGACCGTGCGGAACGTCAAGAAGTCGGGCTCGCCCACCTCCAACGGCGGCGACGCCATCGGCATGGAGAGCGACGTCCGCAACGTGTGGGTCGACCACACCACCCTGGAGGCGTCCGGCGGTGAGTCGGAGGGCTACGACGGCCTCTTCGACATGAAGGACAACACCCAGTACGTGACCCTGTCCTACAGCACCCTGAGCAACTCCGGCCGCGGCGGCCTCATCGGCTCCAGCGAGAGCGACGTCTCCAACGGCTACGTCACCTTCCACCACAACCTGTACAAGAACATCGACTCCCGCGCGCCCCTGCTGCGCGGCGGCATCGCGCACATCTACAACAACCACTACGTCAGCCTGAACGAGTCGGGCATCAACTCCCGCGCCGGCGCCAAGGCCAAGGTGGACAACAACTACTTCGAGGACTCCAAGGACGTCCTCGGCACCTTCTACACCGACGCGGCCGGCTACTGGCAGGTGAGCGGCAACATCTACGACAACGTGACCTGGTCCAGCCCGGGTGAGGACACCGCTCCCGCCGGTCCGGACCCGCAGTCCAACACGACCGTCGGCATCCCCTACTCCTACACACTGGACCAGGCGTCCTGCGTCCCCGACGTGGTGAGCCGCACGGCGGGCGCGGGCAAGGGACTCCAGGTGTCGGACGGCAACTGCACACCGCAGACACCCGACCCGACCGACCCCACGGACCCGACCGACCCCACCGATCCGACGGACCCCACCGATCCGACCGATCCGACCGACCCCGGCGGGACCAACCTCAGCATCGGCGCGGGCTCCGACGGCTCCAGCAAGGCGAGCGGGACCAGCTACGGCAACGTCCGCGACGGTGACCTGACCACCTACTGGTCACCGAACGGCACGACCGGTTCGGTCTCCATCAAGTGGGACACCGCCACGACCGTGTCCACGATCGCCGTACGGGAGACCTCGGGCGCCACGGGCCGCATCGGCACCTGGCGCGTGCTGAACGCCGACACCGGCGCCGTCCTGACCTCCGGCAGCGGGGGAGGCGTCATCTCCTTCCCCGCCACCTCCCTGCGCAAGATCACCTTCGACATCACCGGCGCGTCCGGGACTCCGCAGGTGGCCGAGTTCGAGACGTACGCCGGGTGACGTAGCGCGCCCGCCGGCCCGCCCGGAAACCCGCTGACCCGGGACCGGGCGGGCAGTACCATGACCGGCGTCAACGAAGCAGCACGAGGACGGAACACCGTGCGGGTCAGCCTCAAGGACGTCGCCGCGCACGCGGGGGTCTCCATCAAGACCGTCTCCAACGTGGTGAACAACTATCAGCACGTCACCCCCGCCATGCGCGAACGCGTCCAGCGGTCCATCGACACCCTCGGTTACCGGCCCAACCTGGCCGCCCGGCACCTGCGCAAGGGCCGCACCGGCATCATCGCCCTCGCCCTCCCCGAACTCGGCAACCCCTACTTCGCCGAGCTCGCCGCCGCCGTCATCGACAGCGCCGCCGCACACGACTACATCGTGCTCCTCGACCACACCGGCGGCCGCCGCGAACAGGAACTCCTGGTCAGCCAGGGGTTCCGGGCCCGGGTGATCGACGGCCTGATCCTCAGCCCCATCGAGCTGGAGACCGAGGACCTGCGCGACCGCGCCGAGAACGTCCCGCTGGTGCTGCTCGGCGAGCGCGAGTACGACCTGCCCTACGACCACATCGCCATCGACAACGTCGCCGCCGCCCGCGCCGCCGTCCGGCACCTGACCGGCATCGGGCGCCGGGAGGTGGCGTTCATCGGCGCGCGCAGCGGCGGCAGCCACACCGCCCAGCTGCGCGTACGCGGCTGGCGCGAGGAACTGACCGCCGCCGGGCTCCCCGCCGACGACGGTCTCGTCGCCGCGACCGACAGCTGGGGGCACGCCGACGGCGAGGCGGCCATGCGGCGGATCCTGGACTCCGGGCGGCGGCCCGACGCGGTCTTCGCCTACAACGACCCGATGGCCATCGGCGCCCTGCGCGTGCTGCACGCGCGCGGTGTGCGCGTACCGGAGGACATCGCCGTCGTCGGTTTCGACGACGTGGTCGAGGGACGGTTCGCGGCGGTGAGCCTCACCTCCGTGTCCCCCGACAAGACGGCGATCGGCCGGCTGGCGGTGGAGTCGGTGCTCGCCCGGCTCGGCGGCAACACCCCGGAACCCCGGCGTATCCGGGCGGAGCACCGCCTGGTGACACGCGAGAGCACACTGGGCCGCCCGCGCGAACAGGTCTGAAGACGCGGCCGGCCCGGCGGAGCCCGTCAGGGGACGGGTCCGCCGGGCCGGCCGGATCAGGCTCCGGTCACGGCTGTTCGGAGGAGTGCAGGGCGCTCACCTCCGCGGCCGTGAGCGCGTGGTCGAAGGCCCGGACCTGGTCCACCGCACCGTTGAGGTAGTCGGTGTCCGCGCCGTTCCACTGGGCCCGGCCGAGCGCGAGCGGACCGGTGCCCACATAGGCGGGGCCGCTCGCCGCGGTCGCCGCGAGGCGGCCGTCCACGTACAGCTCGATCTGACCGCTCGCCGCGTCGCGCACACCGACGAGGTGGTACCAGCGTCCGGTCTCGGGCGTCGTCACCAGCCGCGCCCGCTGCTCGCCGGGCATGCTGAACGCGAACGCCCCCTGCCCGTACTGCAGGTAGAACGGGCTGGCCTGGCGCCGGCCGTCCTGGCTGACGGCGGTGGCGTAGTTGCCGGGGAGCGCGTCGAGCCGCACCCACGCGGAGACCGAGTAGCTGCCGGTGGTGTCGAGCACCGGGCCGTCCGTCTCGGCGTGCTGGCCCCGGCCGTCGAACTTCAGCGCGCTGCCGCTGATCCCGTCGGTCCAGGCCGTGCCCGCGGAGAGGGTCAGGTCCCGGCCGCCCGGGCCGGCGTCGGCGGCGGTGGTGCCCGCCGCCTCGTCGAGGGCCCAGTGGCCGCCGCCCTTCAGCTCCTCGCGGTCGCCCGCCGCGGCACCGGCCGCGATGACCTTCTCGTTGACCTCACAGACCCGGACCGGATCGACCTTGATCTCCCGGCGGTCGTAGGTGTACAGGCCGTTGAGTTCGTTCTCCAGGTCGGTGATCTGCGTGTACACCGAGCCGGACAGTTCGGCGCCGGCCTGGTCGAGGTAGAACTTCTCGGTGTTCTCGACGTACTTGCGGGTCAGTGCCTCCTTGTCGGCGACACCGCTGTAGATGACGGTCGGGGTGCCCGGCCACATGTGGCCCGGGGTGCGCAGCGTGAAGCCGCCGTGTTCGCCGTCCATGGCGGCCCGGTGGTCGGGGAAGGGCGGATCGTCGTTGTTGTAGTCGTGGTGGTCGATGATGTCGCCCTTGCCGGAGTCGCCCTTGGAGTTGCAGCAGTTGACCCCGCTGTGGGCGTTGACGATCCGGGAGGGGTCGGCGGCCTTGACGGCCTCGGCGATCCGGCCGCTCTCCTCACGGTTCCACTCGCCCCAGCCCTCGTTGAAGACGATCCAGCCGATCACCGAGGGGGAGTCGTGGTGCTGCCGCATCACCTCCCTGCCCTGGTCGACGAAGGCGTCCTGGCCCTTCTCGCCGGTCAGGTCGCCGGAGACGAAGTCCTGCCAGACCAGCAGGCCGAGCCGGTCGGCGTGGTAGAACCAGCGCGCCGGTTCCACCTTGATGTGCTTGCGGACGGCGTTGAACCCGAGTTCCTTGTGCGCCTGGAGGTCGAAGGCGAGGGCCTCGTCGCTGGGCGCGGTGTACAGTCCGTCCGGCCAGAAGCCCTGGTCGAGCGTGGCGAGGGAGAAGACCGGCTTCCCGTTGAGCACGAGCTTCTGATAGCCGCCGACCTCCTCGACGCTGATCTCCCGCATGCCGAAGTAGCTGCCGACCCGGTCGGTGGAGCGGCCGTCGGTGAGTGTGACGTCGAGGTCGTAGAGGTACGGGTCGTCCGGGCTCCACAGGTGCTGCTTCGCCACCGGCAGCCGCAGCTCCTTCCCGGCCGGTCCGGTGACGCGGCCGACGACCTTGCCGCGCTTGTCGCGGGCGACGGCCTCGACCCGGGCCCGTGAGGAGGCACCGGCGGACCCGACGGTCACCGCGAGGGTGCCGGTGTCGATGTCGGGGGTGGTGACGACGTCGTCGACGGCGGTCCGGGCGACGGGCTCCATCCACACGGTCTGCCAGATGCCGGAGGACTGGGTGTAGAAGATGCCGCCCGGGTTCGTGGACTGCTTGCCCTTGGGCTGGTCGGCGCCGCCGGTGTCGGTGACCGCGACGACGATCTCCTGCTTGCCCTTGCGCTTCAGGGCGTCGGTGATGTCGGCGCTGAACGCGGTGTAGCCACCGGTGTGTTCGGCGACCTTCTCGCCGTTGACCCAGACGGTCGACTCGTAGTCCACGGCGCCGAAGTTGAGCTTCAGCCGGCTGTCCTTGCCGACCTTCCACTTCTCGGGCACCTCGACGAGCCGCCGGTAGAACATGTGGTCCTCGTGCCGCTCCAGACCGGAGAGCTGGGACTCCACCGGGAACGGCACGGTGATCTTCTCGTCGAGTTCCTTGCCGAAGACCGGCTGCTCGCCCGCCTCGGCGCCCGCGAACTGCCACTGCCCGTTCAGGTTCTTCCACCGGTCGCGCACCTGCTGCGGCCGCGGGTACTCCGGCAGCGGGTTCTTCTTGTCGAGCCGGTCGCCCCACTCGGTGGTGAGCCGGTGGGCGGAGGAGTTCTCCGCGTACCGCCGGACCTCCGGCACGGTCTCGCCGCCCGCCGTGAGGCCGCCCTCGCCGTCGTAGGCGAACCGGACCTGCTGGCCCTGCTGGATCGGCTCGGCGAGTGTGACGAGCAGGGAGTCGGCGTCGCCGGGGGCCGCCGCGGCCGACTCCACCGGCATGGCGGTGGTGTCGGCCTCGACCTTCAGGTGGTCCGCGACATCCGTGAGGCCGCCGACCTCGTCCTCGAACCTGGCCCGCAGCCGCTTCCCGTCCTCGGCGACGGTGAGTTCCACCGGGTAGACCTCGAAGCCGTCCGGCGGGGTGAACGCCGACATCGGCACGGGCTGCTTCGCCGTCGTCGGGGACGACCAGCGCAGGAACATGTTGGCGCCGCCGGTGTCCTGGAACATCTCCAGCCGGAAGTCGTGCTTCTCACCGGCCGCCAGCCGTACCGGCGCGCTCGTCTGCTCCTTGTCCCAGTCCGGTTCCCAGTGGTCGATGACGGGCTCGCCGTCGATGAGGAGCCGGAAGCCGTTGTCGCCGACGGCGTAGAACGTGTAGTCGCCGGTCTCCGGCGCCTCGATCCGGCCCGTCCAGCGGGCGGTGGTGTGCTCGGTGCGGCCGGTCAGCTCCTCGAACGTCCCCGTCAGAGAGGAGAAGCCGATCTGCGGGTCGAGGAGGGTGCCGCCCAGCTCGGCGAAGTCCCGGGCGCCGGGCGCCGACATGGCGAAGTACTCGCCCTTCAGGCCGTGCACCTCGGCGGCGGGGGTCTCCGCGGCGGGAGTCCCGGCGGCACGTGCGGAGGCGCTGCCGGCCGGTGCGGCGGACTGCTGCGCGGCCGACGCGGTGGCCGGCAGGCCGGCCGCCGGCAGCAGCAGGACCGCCGCGGTCAGCAGCGCCCCCACTCCGGCACGGGTTCGTGGGGGGTGTCGTCTCGTCATCGGAGCCTTCCTCGCGCGGTGCGCGGACCGGCTGCGGACACACAGCCGGCCAGGGGCACGGCGAGGCGGCGGCCCGTATACGGTCGCGGCGGTTCTAACGTTGGAAATCGAGTGACAGCGGAATGACAACACGGCACCGGACGCCTGTCCATACCCTGTGCGAGCGCCTGCCCGGCCGGCCGGGCAGGCCCCGGGAGCCGACACCGCGTTACATGATCTTCATGATGCCGCTCTGCCGCCGGTGCTCTCGCGTGACCTGCGGGAACGCCGGGACCCGCGTGGTGCGGTGGAGCCGGAGGGGTCCGGATTAAATATCCGGAGTGTTGACGTAATTCGAAAGCCCTTCGCATGCTGGGGACATGGCATCCACGGAGGGCCTCACCGCAGACACCGGCCGGACCGCGACGGCGTGTCCGTACGCGCGCTGTCGTCCCTGACGCACACCTGCGCGACACCTTCCCGCGGGCCGCACACCGACGGCGCCCGCGGCCCCGTCCCCCTCCGGCGCGGCCCCACCGGGCCGCCGGACGCGTCCCCTCGCCGTACCCCGCGCCGCTCCCTCCTGCCCGCACGCCGGAAACCGGTGCGGGTGAGCGGCCACGACCACGAAAAGAGAACGCCACTGATGACCCACAGCGAGAACAGCTTCCCCGTCGGCAGGCGGTCCCTCCTGGCGGGTGTCGCCGGCGTCGGGGCGGCCGCCGTGCTCCCGACGGCCGCGGCTCAGGCGGCACCGGCCGCCGCCTCCGTACCGGCCTCCGCCACAGCCGCCGCCACGGCCTCCGTACCGGCGAAGTCCGCGTCCTCGCGCCGGTACCCGCGCAACTGGCCCGACCCCGAGCCCTACGGCCTGGCCGACGCCCGGACCGACCTCTGGCCCCGCGAGGACAACTCCTTCGTCCTCCCGCTGGAGTTGCGCCCCCGCGACAAGGAGCGCGGCACGGTCTGGATCCGCGACACCTACGTCAACTGCTTCGTCGTGGACGGCCGCCCGCTCTACGTCGCCACCGGCACCACCCGCGTGCCCGGCCTCGAAGTCGCCGCCCCCTGGAACGACGGCATCTTCGTCTGGACCGCCCGCTCCCTCGAAGGCCCCTGGAGACTGGCCGACACCACCCGCGTCCGGCCCGACGCGGAGAAGGGCAAGGTCTGGTCGCCCGAGTTCGTCGGCGAGAACACCGCCGGACGCACGGTCGTCGCCCCCTGGCAGGAGTACTGGACCGACGACAAGTACGGCAAGCGCGGCCACGCCTGGGCGCCGGAGGTGCACTACTTCCGCGGCAAGTGGTACATCGTCGCGTGCACCGGCGACTACGCCAAGAAGGTCGGCTCGTTCATGCTCGTCAGCGACGGCGGCGTCGAGGGCCCCTACCGGCTGGTCGAGGGCAACCTGGAGAAGCCTTTCGGCGAGTCGTTCATCGGCGGCCCCGGCTTCATCGAACCCGGCGCCTACCACCACATCGACGGCGGCCTGTACTCCGAGGGCGACGACGCGTGGCTCGTCCTGCACAACAACCTGTACGCCAAGTTCCGGGACGACATGGAGGACATCGTCACCCCGACGGACCTCCCGAAGTTCCAGCAGCAGCCGTACTCGCCCGAGCCGTACCTGGAGGGCGCCTACGTCTTCAAGCACAAGGGCAAGTACTTCCTGGTGCACGCCGCGTGGAACCGGGCCTCCGTCAACGCCGACGGCACCACCCGCCACGCCTACGACGTGGCCGCCACCGGCCGCGTGCAGTACCAGTACGACGCGATCGTCGCCGTCGCCGACACGTTCGAGGGCCCGTACTCCGAGCGGTACACCGCCGGTGTCGGCGCCGGGCACAACAACTTCTTCACCGACCACCGCGGCGACCTCTGGGCCACCTACTTCCTCAACCCGGCCGCCGGCTACTGGTCCAACGCCTCACGCGTCGGCGACGCCGCCGTACCCGGCGTCGTCCGCCTGGAGTGGACCGGGCCCGAGGGCAACCGCCTCTACGTCCAGCGCCGGAAGTAACCGGCGCCCGACGCGCCGGCCCGGGGCGACGCCGGCCGCCCCGGGCCGGGGAGCGGGCGGCAATGGCTGCCTTGACATAGGTATGACAGCATATTTACGCTGACCGTATGCCCGAGAAGAATGCGTCCGCCCAGGACATCGACCATGTGGCCGCCGGCCTCGTGGCATGTCTGCCGGGGCTGGCTCGGGCCCTCGACCGGCAGGTCGCGCAGGACTACGCGCACCCCAAGCCCCCCGAGGCGCAGCTCGCGCTGTTGCGGCACGTCGAGGACAACGACGGCGTGACCGTCCGCGCGGCGGCCGAAGCGCTGCTGATGAAACCCAACAACGTCAGCGCGCTGGTCACCCAGCTGACCGAGCAGGGACTGCTGGAGCGCCGGCAGGACGCGGCCGACAAACGGGTCGCGCACCTGCACCTCACCCCCACCGCCCGGCAGCAGCTCGCCGACGTGGAGCGCCTGATGAGCGCCCACCTCGGCAGCGCGCTGCGGGCCATGACGGAGGGTGAGCTGGACGCTCTCGGCTCGGCCCTGAACGCCCTCGCGGCACTCGGCCGGCACCTCCACCCCCGTCACTGAGCACCAGCCGCCCCGGTCCCCGCGTGGACCGGGGCGGTCGTGACGGGACGTGGTCACCGGCGGCTCCCGCGGCCTCGCGGCGCCGTCACGACACCCCGCGGAACCCTCACGCCCTCCCGGCCGTCTCCGTCGCGCTCCGTGACCGGGCCGGCCGGGTACCGCTGCTGTTCTCCGCACCCACCACACCCTCACCCTGGCACCATCGAAGGACACGCACAGCCATGCCCTCCGCCGTCACCGGCTCCACCGCTCCACCGACCGCCCACGACCCGGCCCCGGCCGCCCCGCGCGGCCGCCGGGCCAACCCGTGGCTCACGCTCATCGCCGTCGCCTTCGGGCTCTTCATGGTCGGCCTCGACGGCTCGGTCGTCTCCATCGCCAACCCCGAGATCGGCCGCGACCTGGGCGCCTCCACCTCCGACCTGCAGTGGGTCACCAACTCCTATCTGCTCGCCCTCGCCGCCGCGCTGATCCTCGGCGGGAAGCTCGGCGACCGCTTCGGCCGCCGCACCTTCTACCTGATCGGAGTCGCCGGCTTCACCCTCGCCTCCGTCGCCATCGGGCTGTCCGGCTCCATCGAGGGCGTCATCGCCTTCCGCGCCGTCCAGGGCTTCTTCGGCGCCCTGCTGATGCCCAACACCCTCGGCATGCTGCGCGCCGTCTTCCCGCCGAAGAAGTTCGGCATGGCGGTCGGCATCTGGGCCATGGTCTCCTCGGTCTCCACCGCCCTCGGCCCCATCGTCGGCGGTCTGCTCGTCCAGCACGTCGACTGGGAGTCCGTCTTCTACATCAACGCCCCCATCGGCGTCATCGCCCTCGTCTTCAGCCTGATCGTCCTGCCGCAGACGAAGAACGACGCCGCTGCGGACGAGAAGTTCGACTTCGCTGGCGTGATCCTGCTGGCCCTCGGACTGCTCGCCGTCGTCTTCGGCGTCGTCAAGGGCGAGTCCTGGGGCTGGACCTCCGGCGGCACCCTCGGCTCCATAGCCGCCGGCGTCGTCGTCCTGCTCGTCTTCGGCCTCTGGGAGACCAAGGTCGCCTCCCCGCTGCTGCCCATGCGCCTCTTCCGCAGCCGCGCGCTCACCATCGGCGCCGTCGTGACCGCGCTGAACTTCTTCGTCCTGCTCGGCGTGATCTTCTTCGTCATGCTCTACCTGCAGAGCGTGCGCGGCTTCACCCCCGTGGAGGCCGGTGTGCGCACCCTGCCGCTGAGCCTCGCCTCGGTCGTCGCGTCCCCGCTCGGCGCGGCGCTCACCGACCGCTTCGGCCCCCGTCTCACCATGCCGCTCGGCATGGCCCTCCAGGCGGTCGCCTGCTTCGTGATGCTCGGCTGGAGCGCCGACTCGTCCTACGCCACGATGTGGCCGCCGTTCATCGCGCTCGGCCTCGGCGTCGGCATGGTGATGGCGTCCTCCTCGGACGCCATCGTCGGCAACGCGCCCGTCCGGGACGGCGGTGTCGCGGGCGGTCTCCAGGCCACCGCCCTGCAGATCGGCGGCGCGCTCGGCACGTCCGTCCTGGTCTCCCTGATCAGCAGCCGCGTCGGCTCCACCCTGAACGGAGAGCTGACCTCCGCCGGTGTGCCCGCGAACGTCGCCACCGGCCTCGACGAGGCGAAGGACGCGGTCGCCATGGGGGTGGCGCCCGTCTCCGAGGAGATGCCCGCCGCGCTCCGTGACGCCGTCGTCGAGGGCAGCCACCAGGCGTTCATGAACGGCGTGCACACCTCCGTGCTCGTCGCCGGTGCGCTGTGCGTCGTGGGCGCGGTCGTGGCCGCCGTGGGCGTGCGCCGCACGACCGGGCAGCCCGTCGGCTGATCCCGCGTCACACCCTCCGCTCCGGCCGGCCCGCGACGACGGGCCGGCCGGAGGGGGGCGGGAGACCGCGGTCCGTCCCATCCGCCCCCTGTGCCGCCGCGGAAGCGGGGTACGCGGTAGGTATGAAGAACCGACGAGCCCGGTCCGACGGCCGGGACACCGCCGTGGCACGGGCGAAAGGGACCATGAACCTCATGCGCTGGTTCAGGTGGGTGGCCGCGCTGCTCACCGTCGGCTGGGTCCTGTCCTGGGTGAACAGCCTGATCACGGGAACCGAGGGGTACGACCGCTGGTGGCCGCTGCTCAGCGCGGTGCTGTGGGCCGGCCTCTCCGTGTACGCGTTCGTCACCTACCAGCGGACCGCTACCAGGACACTCCCGAGGCTCACGGCCGGCCGGCACGGCGTCTGAGACACCGGCCGGACGGCCGTTCGCGCGGACGCGGTCAGTAGACGCGCGGCGTCAGGTCGAAGGACGAGGACTGCGTCGAGGGCGCCTCCTGACCACCACCGCCGTCGGCGGCCGAAGCCGGTGACGCGCCCTGGAGAGCGGCCAGCGTGACGAGCAGGACAGCGGTACGGCGCAGGTGAGTGATGCGCATGTCTGGGTCAACGAGACCTTTCCGCCCTGGTCACAGGGGAGGCGTGAGTGGGGTGAACAGACCGGGCCGGCGGCTCACGGCACCGGTTCGTAGGTGACCTCGGCGCCCTGGCACCCCTCGGCGAGCCGGGTGAGCGCGCGCTGCTCCTCGGCGTCGGCGGTGAGCTGCCAGCGCAGCTTCACCGCGACCCACTCCGTGAGGTAACGGCACGTCGCCCCCGGGTCGGCCGGGAGCCACTGCGCCGGATCCTGGTCCGCCTTGTCGCGGTGCGCGGCGGCGGAGACCGCGACCAGGACACGCGGATCGCCCTGGTCGTTGGCGTACTGCTCGCGCCGCTCCGCCGTCCACCCCGAGGCCCCGGAGTCCCACGCCTCGGCTGTCGGCACCAGGTGGTCGACGGCGAGCGCCGCGGCCGAGTCCACCTCGCGGCCGTCGTAGTACGACCACCACGTGCCGCCGCTCAGCGCGCACTCCGCGCCCGTCTCCGGCGCGCTGACCGCCTCGGCGATCAGGACCTCGCCCTGGGTGTCGCACGCGTCGCCCGCGTCGCTGCCGGAGTTCCAGTGGGCGAAGGCGGCCGGTTCGTACCCCTCACGGGACTCGGTGGCCCCGGGGAGGGCCGCGACGGCCCGGTCGACGGGCAGGGACTCGGCGGCGTGGGCGGACGACGGCACGGCGAGACAGGACGCGGCGCCGATCGATACGGCCACGGCGGCTCGGCAGAGATGTGTGATCACACCGAGCAGGAATAGCGGGGCGGGGCCGCGCGGGCGGGGGGACACGCACGGGGGTCACTCGTCGGCCGTACGACGGCCACGGCGGTGCGCCCGGATGCCCCGCACCGGCCCGGAAGCCGTGCCGCGCGCCCCGTCCGGGAACTCCTGGCACCGGACCGAGCGTTGATCACGACGACGGCGCCGAGGGGATGGGCGGGACGGGAGCGAGGGGGAGCGCGTGGCGGAGCGGACGGGCGGCGACAGCGACAGCGACGGCGAAGGCCCGGCCCAGAGGCGTGGCACGCGCCGGAGCCGCGTCCCCGCGTCGCGCGACCGTCTCTCCTTGCCGCGCGGCCGCGTCTCCTCGTTGTGGAGGCGCGGCACGGTCTGGAGCCGCGGCCGTGTCCTCGCGGCGCTCGCGGTGCTGACCGCGCTGCTCCTGCTCTTCCACCGCGCCGTGCCCAACTCCGTCGGCCGCCTCGGCAGCCTGCTGGAGAGCTTCCTGCCCTGGCTCGGACTCGTGGTCGTGGTGCTGCTCGTCCTGGCCCTGTTGCGCCGCTCGGCCACCGCAGCCGTCGCCCTCGTACTGCCGGTGGTCGCCTGGCTGGTCCACTTCGGTGAGCTGCTGCGGCCCGGACCGGAGAGCGAGCCGCCCGGCCTGCTGGTGGTGCAGCACAACGCGAGCGACGAGAACACCGACCCGGTGGGCACGGCCCGCGCCCTCACCGACGCCGCGCCCGACCTCATAGCCCTGGAGGAACTGGTCGCCCCGGGCCTCGGCGCCTACGAGAAGACCCTCGCGCCCGAGTTCCCGTACCACGCGGTCCGCGGCACCGTCGGCATCTGGTCGAAGTACCCCCTCAGCGGCACCCCGCACGTCGACATCCGGCCCGAGGGCATCACCGGGCCGTGGAGCCGGGGGCTGCGGACCGTCGTGCACTCCCCGCACGGCGAGCTGGCGGTGTACGTCGCGCACCTGCCGTCGGTGCGGGTCGGCGCCACCGGTCTCGCCTCGGCGCGGCGCGACGAGAGCGCCCGGCTGCTGGGCGCGGCGGTGGCCGCCGACGAGCAGAAGACCGTACTGCTCCTCGGTGACCTCAACGGCACGGTCGACGACCGGGGTCTGGACCCGCTGACCTCGCGGCTCGACGCGCCCGGCAGCGGGTTCGCCTTCAGTTTCCCCGCGGCGCTCCCGGTGGCCAGGATCGACCAGATCATGGCCGGTTCGGCGACCGTCGGCCCCATCCGCACCCTGCCGGCGACGGGCAGCGACCACCTGCCGGTCGCTGCCCGGGTCTCACCGGTCTGACGGGGGCCGACGGCGGCCGGCAGCGCGGGTCAGTCAGGCCCGGGTGGCGGGCAGCGCGGCGATCAGCGCGGAGAGTTCCTCGAACTCCTGCGGGGTGAGGTCGGTGAGCGGCGGACGGACCGGTCCGGCGGTGTGGCCGGTGGCCGTCATACCGGCCTTGACGATGCTGACCGCGTACCCGGCGCTGCGGTTGCGGATCTCCGTGTACGGCAGCACGAAGTCCGACAGCATCCGCGTGACCTCGGGCTGCCGGAGCCCGCGGACGGCGTCGTAGAAGGCCAGGGCGAACTCGGGGAGGAAGTTGAAGATGGCCGAGGAGTAGGTCGTGACGCCGAGCTGGAGGTAGGGCAGGGCGTACGTCTCGGCGGTGGGCAGGCCCCCGATGTAGGTGAGGCGGTCGCCGAGCCGGGCGACGATGCGGGTGACGGTGTCGATGTCGCCGACGCCGTCCTTGTACCCGATGAGGTTGGGGCAGCTGTCCGCGAGCCGGGCGACGGTGTCGGCGGAGTACACGGCGTTGGCGCGGCTGTAGATGATCACGCCGAGGGAGGTGGCGCGGCAGACCGCCTCCACGTGCCGGGCGAGCCCTTCCTGCCCGGCCTCCGTGAGGTAGGGCGGGAAGAGCAGGACGCCGTCGGCACCGGCGCGTTCGGCGGCGGCGGCGAACTCGGCCGCGGTGGCGGTGCCGTAGCCGGCCGGCGCCAGGATCGGCGTGCCGTCGGGGGCGCTCGCGGCGGCGGCGCCCACGACGCGTTCCACCTCGGCCGGGGTGAGGGAGAAGAACTCACCGGTGCCGCCCGCCGCGAACAGGCCGCCGACGTCGTACTTGGCGAGGCGGACGATGTTCTCGCGGTAGGCGTCCTCGTCGAAGGAGAGGTCCTCGCGGAAGTGGGTGACGGGGAAGGACAGCAGGCCGGAGCCGATGCGGGCGCCGAGTTCTGCCGGGGTGAAGGACGTCATGGGAGTGCTCCGTAGGGTCGGTGTGCGCGGGTGCGGCGGTGGGGCGGTCGAGGCGGGGGGAGAACGGCGCGGGCGGCGCGGCTGTCCGTTTCGACGCCGCCCGCGCCGGGTCGGGTGGGCAGCGAGGACGGGGGCGGCCGGTCGGCCGGAGCGCCGTGGGCCGCGCTCAGGGGCGGGTGCCCTCTTCGTGCGTGGCCACCGTCCAGGCGCGGGCCTGGTCGCTGAGGGTGACGCCGAGTCCGGGCCGGGCGGAGAGGTGCATGCGCCCGTCGTGGATCTCCAGGCGCTCGTTGAACAGCGGCTCCAGCCAGTCGAAGTGCTCCACCCAGGGCTCGATCGGGTAGGCGGCGGCCAGGTGGAGGTGGATCTCCATGGCGAAGTGCGGGGCGAGCTGCAGGTGGTGGTGTTCGGCGAGCGCGGCCAGCTTCAGGAACTGGGTGATGCCGCCGATGCGGGGCGCGTCGGGCTGGATGATGTCGCAGGCGCCGTGCCGGATCAGCTCGGCGTGCTCGGCGACGCTGGCGAGCATCTCGCCGGTGGCGACGGGCGTGTCCAGGGAGGCGGCCAGCGCGGCGTGGCCGGCCGCGTCGTAGGCGTCGAGCGGCTCCTCGATCCAGTCCAGGTGGAAGGGTTCCATGGCGCGGCCCATACGCTGGGCGGTGGGCCGGTCCCACTGCTGGTTGGCGTCGACCATCAGCGGCACGTCGTCGCCGATGTGCTCGCGCACCGCGGTCAGCCGGGCCAGGTCGTACTTCCCGTCCGGGTGCCCCACCTTGATCTTGATGCCGCCGATGCCGCTGGCCAGGGAGGCGGTGGCGTTGTCCAGGACCTGCTCGGTGGGCGTGTGCAGGAAGCCGCCGGAGGTGTTGTAGCAGCGCACCGAGTCGCGGTGCGCGCCCAGCAGTTTGGCGAGCGGCAGCCCGGCGCGCTTGGCCTTGAGGTCCCACAGGGCGATGTCGAAGGCGGCGACCGCCTGGGTGGCCAGTCCGCTGCGGCCCACCGAGGCACCCGCCCACACCAGCTTTGTCCAGAGCCGGCCGATGTCGCTGGGGTCCTCCCCGATCAGGTTCTCGGCTATCTCCTTGGCGTGCGCGAACTGCCCCGGCCCCCCGGCCCGCTTCGAGTAGCCGAACCCGACGCCCTCGTGGCCCTGCTCGGTCGTCACCTCCACGAACAGGAACGCCACCTCCGTCATCGGCTTCTGCCGGCCGGTGAGGACCTTGGCGTCGCTGATCGGCGTGGCCAGCGGAAGGGTCACCGAGGAGAGGCGGAGCCAGGCGATGCGGTCCCGGGCGGTCTCGTGTCCGGTGTACGCGTCCTGCGGTGTCGTGTTCATGGAGGTCACCACGTCATGTCCCTGGGGGTGGAGGCGGTCGGTGGCCTGACGTTACGGTCGTCTTTGATTCACGTCCAACATAGATATTGGATGTAGTAATACCTGGAGAGCATCAATGTTCACCCTCGCCCAACTGACGAGCTTCGTGACCGTCGCGGAGGAACTGCACTTCACCCGCGCCGCGGAACGGCTGAGCATGACCCAGCCGCCGCTGAGCCGGCAGATCCAGCTCCTGGAGAACGAGTTGCGCGTGCAGTTGCTGGACCGGACCAACCGGACCGTGCGGCTCACCCCGGCGGGCCGGGCCTTCCTCGTCGAGGCCCGCCGCATCCTGCGCCAGTCCGAGCAGGCGACGCTCGCCGTGCGCCGGGTCTCCACCGGTGAGGCGGGCGCCATCGCCGTCGGATTCACGGCCGCCAGCGCCTACTCCGCCCTCGGCGGCCTCCTGGACACCGCGCGGGCCGCGCTGCCGGGAGTGGAGATCCTGTTGCAGGAACTCGTCACCCGCGACCAGTTGGAGGCGCTCAGCCAGGGTTCGCTCGACCTCGGACTGATCCGGCCCTCGGCCACCGGCGCGGACCTCTGCTCCCGCACCGCCGTCCGCGAGGGACTGGTCGCGGCGCTCCCGGCGAGCCACCCCCTGGCGGCCTCCGCCGGGCCCCTGCGGGTCGAGGACTTCGCCGGCCAGGAGTTCCTCATGTACTCGCCGATCGAGGCCCGTTACTTCCACGAACTGCTGATCAGTATCTTCCGGGCCGCCCAGGTATGGCCTGAATTCACCCAGTATCTCACCCAGGTGCACAGCATCCTCGCCCTGGTCAACGGCGGCTGGGGCATCGCGATCGTGCCGGAGACCGCGGCGCACATGCGCTACGGCGGGATCGTCTTCCGGCAGGTGGTGCTGCCGGAGCCGAGGCCGGTCGAACTGAAGCTGGTGTGGCGAAAGAACAGCGACAACCCCGCACTGGAGGCGCTGCTGCGCCATCTGTGACACGCGCGTGAAGCACGGACGTCACTCGCCGGTCATACAAGGAAGGTATCGCACGCAACAAAATTCGACATGGACGTGCATCGACGCGATCTTTACGGTCGTCACAGCCACCGAAGCGTGTCCTTCTCTCTGCCGTTCGGCGGTCACTCCACCCACAGTTCAAAGGGGAACTGACATGCCACTTGTCGTAGTCGGCATCAGTGTCGTGGTCCTGCTGCTCCTGATGACCAGGCTGAAGCTGAACGGCTTCGCGGCCCTGCTGCTGGTAGCGGTCGGTGTCGCCCTGGTCCAGGGGATACCGGTCAAAGACATACCGGACATCCTCTCGGAGGGCATCGGCGGCCAGGTCGGCGACACGATGCTGGTCATCGGCCTCGGCGCCATGGTCGGCCGCATCATGGGCGACTCGGGCGCCGCCCAGCGCATCGCCGGACGGCTCCTCGACGCCTTCGGGCCGCGCGGCGTCCAGGTCGCCATGGTGGTCACCTCGATGCTCATCGGCGTGACCATGTTCTACGAGGTCGCGTTCATCATCATCGTGCCGATCGCCTTCACCCTGGTCCGGGTCACC
This sequence comes from Streptomyces sp. CRN 30, assembly GCF_034105845.1. Classification (NCBI taxonomy): domain Bacteria; kingdom Bacillati; phylum Actinomycetota; class Actinomycetes; order Kitasatosporales; family Streptomycetaceae; genus Streptomyces; species Streptomyces sp. CRN 30. The sequence goes on from NZ_JAVRHI010000091.1 coordinate 20,177, forward strand.
AGGGCGAACCTGCTCTGGGTCGGCCTGCCGATGTCCATCGCGCTCTCCACCATGCACAGCTTCCTGCCGCCGCACCCCGGCCCCACCGCGGTCGCCGCGACCTTCCACGCCTCCGTCGGCCTGACCCTCTTCTACGGTCTGTTCATCGCCGTCCCCGTCGGCGCCTTCATCGCGCTGCTCTGGCCGCGGCTGCCGTTCGTCCGGGCCATCAGCCCCACCATCCCCCAGGGTCTGGTCTCCGAGCGCGAGTTCACCGAGGAGGAGATGCCCGGACTCGGCTGGTCGCTGTCGGTCGCGCTCTTCCCCGTCGTCCTGATCGCCGGTGCAGCCGTCACCGACATGGCCACCTCCGCCGAGACGCCCCTCCTGCACACCGTCGCGTTCATCGGCTCCGCCCCGATCGCCCTGCTGCTCACCCTCTGCCTGGCCGTCTGGGCGTTCGGCCCGCGGATCGGCCGCAGCCTGTCGGACGTCGGCGCCTCCTGCGGCTCCGCCGCGCAGGCGATGGCGATGATCCTGCTGGTGATCGGCGCCGGCGGCGCCTTCAAGAACGTCCTCGTCGAGGGCGGCATCGCCGACTACATCCAGGACTTCACCGACTCCTGGTCCATCTCGCCCATCATCCTCGCCTGGCTGATCGCGGCCATCCTGCGCATCGCCCTCGGCTCGGCCACCGTCGCCGTCGTCACGGCCTCCGGAGTGGTGCTCCCCCTGCTGGCCGGCAGCGGCACGCACGCCGAGATGATGGTGCTCGCCGTCTCCTGCGGCTCCATCGCCTTCTCGCACGTCAACGACCCCGGCTTCTGGCTCTTCAAGGAGTACTTCAACCTCTCGGTCGTCCAGGCCATCAAGGTGCGGACCAGCTACACCACCGTGCTGTCCGTCCTCGGCCTGGCCGGTGTCCTGGCCGGCGAGTGGGTCCTGGACGCCCTGAGCCTCTGACCGGCCCGCAGCCCCTGACCGCCCCGATCCGCCGACCGTACGAAACCCCCTCCGCCCCCGCCGACCCGAGGAGTCCGACCCGACTATGAGCACGAGCCAGCCGACCGTCACCGCGTTCTCCGTCTATCCCGTGGCGGGCCGGGACAGCATGGAGCTGAACCTCTCCGGCGCCCACGGCCCCTACTTCACCCGCAACATCGTGGTCCTCACCGATTCCGAGGGACGCACCGGCCTCGGCGAGGTGCCCGGCGGGGAGAAGATCACACAGACCCTGAAGGACGCCGAGTCCCTCGTGGTCGGCGCGAGGATCGGAGACCACAAGCGGGTCCTGCGCGAGATCGGGGACCGGTTCGCCGACCGGGACTCCGGCGGGCGCGGCCTGCAGACCTTCGACCTGCGCACCACCGTCCACGCGGTCACCGCCGTCGAGTCCGCCCTCCTCGACCTGCTCGGCCAGCACCTGGACGTCCCCGTCGCGGCACTCCTCGGCGACGGGCAGCAGCGCGCCGCGGTCCGGGTCCTCGGCTACCTCTTCTACGTCGGCGACCCCGACCGCACGGACCTGGAGTACGTCCGCGAACCCGACGCCGACGACGCCTGGCACCGCGTCCGCCACGAGGAGGCGCTCACCCCCGTGGCCATCGTCCGCCAGGCCGAGGCCGCCTACGCCCGCTACGGCTTCCGCGACTTCAAGCTCAAGGGCGGCGTCCTGGCGGGCGCCGAGGAGGTCGAGGCCGTGACGGCGCTCAAGAAGCGCTTCCCCGAGGCCCGCGTCACGCTCGACCCCAACGGCGCCTGGTCGCTGCGCGAGGCCGTCGACCTGTGCAAGCCGCTGGTCGGCACCCTCGCCTACGCCGAGGACCCCTGCGGCGCCGAGGGCGGCTACTCCGGCCGGGAGGTGCTCGCGGAGTTCCGCCGGGCCACCGGACTGCCCACCGCCACCAACATGATTGCCACCGACTGGCGGCAGCTGACCCACGCCCTGGCCCTGCAGTCGGTCTCCATCCCGCTGGCCGACCCGCACTTCTGGACCATGCAGGGCTCGGTCCGCGTGGCGCAGCTGTGCAACGCCATGGGACTGACCTGGGGCTGCCACTCCAACAACCACTTCGACATCTCGCTGGCGATGGTCACGCACTGCGGGGCGGCGGCGCCGGGCGAGTACAACGCCCTCGACACGCACTGGATATGGCAGGAGGGCCTGGAGCGCCTCACCGTGGAGCCGCCGCGGATCGTCGGCGGCGAGATCGCCGTGCCCGACGCCCCCGGCCTCGGCGTCACCCTCGACACCGACCGGCTCCTCGCCGCGCACGAGCTGTACAAGGAGAAGGCGCTGGGCGCCCGGGACGACGCCGTGGGCATGCGGTACCTCGTACCCGACTGGACGTTCGACGCCAAGCGGCCCTGCCTGGTCCGCTAGCGGTCCGGGGACCGTCGGGCCGTGCCTCACACGTCGTCGCAGGTCTCCCGTACATGACCGGCGCGGCCCGCCGGCAGGACGTCGAGGTCGCGCCGGACGATGCTGATCTCCTCGCCCCAGCCCGCGCAGGCGGCCTTGAGGCCCTTCTCGTCGTACTCGATCACCAGGACGTCGTCGCCGAACGCGTCCACGTAGGCGTCGCACTCCTCGTACCTGCCGCACTCCTCCGCCACGGCGAAGTCGAGGCCGACCTCCTCCCGGTCCTTCGCCAGCTGCGGGGTGTTCTTCTGGCCGATGGCCAGGCCCTCGTCGTGGGCGTGCCCGGCGAGCAGCTTCAGGAACGCCTCGGCGTCACCGGCGCTCAGCAGTCCCTCGGGCGCCCGGGTGTAGGTGTCGTAGTTGTCCGGCTCGACCGCGTCGAAACCCTTGGATGCGCACGAGTCGATCCAGCCGTCGACCTTCTCGGCGATCCGCTCGCGCTTGGCGGCGGTGGAGATGTCCAGCATCGCCTCGCCCCAGTCGTCGTCCATGACGATCTCGCCGTCCTCGTCGCGCAGCAGCAGGTCGGAGTCCCACTCGTCCGCCGCGTCCGGCTGGGCCTGGAAGGCGTTGACGTAGCAGATGTTGTAGAGGCCGGAGGCGGGGGACGCCGTGTGGTCCCGGGCGACGACCTCGACACCCTTCGGCGGCGTGTAGGCGCCGCCGAGCTGGTAGTCGAAGCCGGTGCGCACCGGCGGCGGTGTCACCGCCGGTCCCGCGCTCTTCGCCTCCTCCGCCGTGCCGTCACCGCCCGAACAGGCGGTGACCGACAGGGCGAGGGCGGCCGACAGCGCGAGGACGGCGGCGCGGGGACGGAAAGGGGAACGAAGGCGACGCATGTGTGGACAGCTCCATCTGGCGGACACGTCCCCGCCTCGGACGCCGAAGCTGTCCTGGCGACTCGGTCCGGACTCGCGGCGCGGGGCCGTTCCACCGGCTGGGCATGTCTCTGGCCGACCGCTGGGCGGCAGCGGGACAGAAACCTAGTCGACGGGAAAACCGCACGTCAATCCGGGGTCGTCCGGGTCTCGAGCCGTACCACCAGCCCCTTGGACGCCGGCTGGTTGCTGCCCTCGGCCACGCTGTCCAGCGGCACCAGGACGTTGGTCTCCGGGTAGTACGCGGCCGCGCAGCCCCGCGCGCTCGGGTACGGCACCACCGTGAAGTCCTCGGCGCGGCGCTCGATGCCGTCGGACCACACGCTCACCACGTCCACGTGGTCCCCGTCGGCCAGCCCGAGCCGGGTGAGGTCCTCCGGGTTGACCATCACGATCCGTCGGCTGCCGTGGATGCCCCGGTAGCGGTCGTTGGTGGTGTACGGAACCGTGTTCCACTGGTCGTGCGAGCGCAGCGTCTGGAGCAGCAGGTGCCCCTCGGGTGCCTCCGGCGCCTGCCAGTCGTTGCGGCTGAACTGCGCCTTGCCGGAGGACGTGCCGAAGACACCCTCGTTGACCGGGTTCGGCAGCCTGATCCCGCCGGGGCGGTCCACCCGCCGGTTGTAGTCGTGCAGCCCCGGCACGATGCGGGCGATCCGGTCGCGGATCGTGCCGTAGTCGGCCTCGAACCGGTCCCAGGGGATGTCCGCCTTGCCGTCGAGGGTCCGGCGGGCCAGCCGGCAGAGGATCGCCACTTCGCTCAGCAACAGCCGGGAGGCGGGCTCCAGACGGCCGCGCGAGGCGTGCACCTCGCTCATCGAGTCCTCCACCGTGACGAACTGCTCGCCGGTGGCCTGGACGTCCCGCTCGGTGCGGCCGAGCGTCGGCAGGATGAGGGCCGTCTCACCGCAGACGGTGTGCGACCGGTTGAGCTTGGTGGAGATGTGCGCGGTGAGCCGGCACCGCCGCATGGCGTCCTCGGTGACGTCGCTGTCCGGAGCGGCCCGTACGAAGTTTCCCGCCACCCCCAGGAAGAACTTCACGCGGCCCTCGCGCATCGCCTTGATCGAGTTCACCGAGTCCAGGCCGTGCGCCCGGGGCGGGTCGAAGCCGAACTCGTCCTTCAGCGCGTCCAGGAAGGAGTCCGGCATCTGCTCCCAGATGCCGACCGTGCGGTCCCCCTGCACGTTGCTGTGCCCGCGCACCGGACAGGCACCGGTCCCGACCCGGCCGACGTTCCCGCGCAGCAGCAGGAAGTTGACGATCTCCCGGATGGTGGGCACGCCGTGCTTGTGCTGCGTCACGCCCATCGCCCAGCAGACGATGATCCGCTCGCTGCGCAGCACCTCGTCGCGGACCTGCTCGATCTCCGCGCGGGTCAGCCCGGTCGCGCCGAGGATGTCCTCCCAGGCCACGGAGCGGGCATGGGAGGTGTACGCGTCGAAGCCGTCGGTGCTCGCGCGGATGAAGTCGTGGTCGAGGACGGTGCCCGGGGCGGCGTCCTCGGCCTCCAGGAGCAGCCGGTTCAGCCCCTGGAACAGCGCCAGGTCGCCGCCGAGCCGGATCTGCAGGAACCGGTCGGCGATGTCGACACCCCGGCCGATCACCCCGCGCGGCTTCTGCGGGTTCTTGAACCGCAGCAGTCCCGCCTCCGGCAGCGGATTGACCGCCACGATGCGGGCGCCGTTGAGTTTGGCCTCCTCCAGCGCGCTGAGCTGGCGCGGGTGGTTCGACCCGGGGTTCTGTCCCACCAGGAAGATCAGGTCGGCGTGGTGCAGGTCCTCCAGGCTGACCGTGCCCTTGCCGGTGCCCAGGGTCTCGTGCAGCGCGAAGCCGCTGGACTCGTGGCACATGTTGCTGCAGTCGGGCAGGTTGTTGGTGCCGTACGCCCGGGAGAAGAGCTGGAGGACGAACGCGGCCTCGTTGCTGACCCGGCCCGACGTGTAGAAGACCGCCTCGTCGGGGGAGTCCAGCGACCGCAGCTCCTCCGCGAGCAGCCCCAGCGCCTCCTGCCAGCCGACCGGCTCGTAATGGTCCGAACCAGGGCGTTTCACCACCGGCTCGGTGAGCCGTCCCTGCTGGTTGAGCCACTGGTCGGAGCGGCCGGCGAGCTCCGTGACCGAGTGCCGGCGGAAGAAGTCGGCGGTGATCCTGCGGGTCGTCGCCTCGTCGTTGATGTGCTTGGCGCCGTTCTCGCAGTACTCGTTCACGTGCCGGTGGCCCGGGGTGGGATCGGCCCAGGCGCAGCCGGGGCAGTCGATGCCGTCCACCTGGTTCATGGTCAGCAGCGTCACCCCCGTACGCCGGACGGAGGTCTCCTCCAGGGAGTACTGCAGCGCGTGCGCCGCCGCGGGCGCGCCCGTCGCCCACTTCTTGGGCGGATCGACGGTGAGGTTCTCCGCCGGCTCTTCGGTCGGTGGCTTGTGCATCGGGCGGGACTCTCGCTTTCCGGGTAGGGGGTCAGCCGTGCGGCCAGTGGGGTCCGTGGCACGTCAGCGGTTCCGAGCCCGCCGGGACGACGTGCCCGTTGTGGACCGCCCCGCGCCACGCCCCCGACTCCTCGCCGAGGCCCTCGATGAACTCCTTGAAGTCACCGAGTCCGCTCCGCAGCACCCGGCGCGTCACCCCGAGGGCGTCGGCCGGGCCCACCCCGGCCGTGACCGAGGTGCGGTCGGGGGAGAGGGAGCGGAACGACACCTCACCGCCGCGGCGCGTGCCCAGGACCTGCCAGCGCACGTACGCGTCCGGCCGCTGCTCGACGATCTCGACCAGCCACTCGCGGTGCGCCGGGCCGAACCCGACGTCCCAGCGGGTGAGGGTGGGCTTGATCTGTTCGACGCCCTTCACCGCGGAGACGAACCGCGGGAAGACCTTGAACTGGGTCCACTGGTTGTAGGCGGTGCGCACCGGCACCGCGATCTCGACCGTCTCTTCGATGGTGCTCATGACCCGCCTGTCTCCGAGCGCTCGTCCCCTCAGTGTCACGGCCCCCCGGCGGGACTGCCACCTCTCGTGCTCCCCTCGCGTGACCACCCGCCACCCGTGTCACTCGGACCACACCCGTACGTAGTCGACCTCCAGGTCGGCCGGGGTGAGCGTCGGTCCGCCGAAGGAGCCCTGGGTGTTCTGCATGACCAGGTAGTGCGGGGAGCCGACCACGCCGGAGCTCTGGGTGTGCACGGCCTTGCCGTCGTAGTACCAGGTGATCCGGCCGGGCTCCCAGCGGTGCCCGAAGGTGTGCCAGCCGGTGCGCTCCCCGGACGGGCAGTGCCCCCGGTCCGTCCCCGTGCTGTGCCAGTAGGAGCAGATCTCTCCGGAGAGGCCCTCCATGGTGTCGGTCTCGCCGTCCCGGGGCCAGAACTCGCCGGTGTCCCAGAGCGCGGGCCAGTTGGCGACCTCGCCGTCCTCCGCCGGGACGCGGGCGCGGTACTCGACCGCGCCGTAGCTGTACGAGAACTTCCCCATGGTGTTGACGTGTGCCCCGGAGTACGGACGCGACGCCCCCTTGCACGACGATTCCGCGTCGGTGAGCCGCAGCCGCAGCGCCCCGCCGGACACGCGGATGTTCCGCTCGTCGTAGCAGGCGTCCTCGGCGCTGTTGACCGGTCCGGTGACGCCGGTGCCGAACCAGCCGGTGTTCCACTTCGCGGTGTCCAGCGCGTCGCCGTCGAAGTCGTCGGAGAACCTCAGCCGCCACGTGCCCGACTCGTCCCAGGTCGGCCGGGCGGCGGACCCGGCAGACCCGGCGGACCCGGCCGTGCCGGTCGCATCGGTCGCGTCGGTCGACGGAGCGGCCGGGGTGGACGCGGGGGGCGGGGAAGCCGCCGGGGACGCTGTGGAAGTCGTCGACGTTGCCGGGGGAGCCGTGGAGGCCGAGGGCGCCGCCTTCCCGACCTTCAGCTCGGCCGACGGCAGCGGGTGCCACGTCCCCTCGCCGTCCCGCCACGAACCGAACATCGTGTACGTCCCGGCGGGGAAGGCGCGTTGCCCCGAGGTGAAGGTGTGACCCGAGGGGCAGAGCCGTACGCCGGAGGCCGCGTCCGGGAAGTCGACGTTGCGGCCCGACTCGTCGCGTACGGCGACCGTGATCCGGGACGCGGTGACGCACCGGTCGGCAGCGATCTCCAGCCGCGCCGCCGCGCTCTCCCCGGCGGCCAGGTACCCCGGTCCGAGGGCGAGTTGCGTCACCCGGGGCCCCGAGGGGTTCCCGTCGGCGGCGCCGGCAAGGGAAAGGGCCGTCGTCGTGACGGCCCCGGCGGTGACGAGGATGCCGATACGCAGGGAGCGCGGCCTCGGCCTGGCGTGCTTGGGCATGATGTCCGTCCCCCACGTGACGAAGTGCTCGAATACCCGTTCACGGCACCCATTATCACGGCATTCCCCTTCCGCACGGCGTGGTTGACGAAGACGAGGCCGGGTACTCCGGCGATCTTGGGAGGGAGAAGAATGTCAGCCGGTGATATCAAGAACGTTTTCGTGGTCGGCCTGGACGAGGCCAATCTTCCGACGCTCCAGGCGGTGCCCGGCAGCGAATCGCTGCGGTTCCACGGCCTGTTGACCGTGGCGGAACTGCAGGACGGCGAAGTGTCGCTGCCGGACGTCATCAAGAAGGCGGAGGAAATCCTCGACGCCTTCGACGGGAGTGTCGACGCGATCGTCGGCTACTGGGATTTCCCGGTGAGCACCCTCGTGCCGATCCTGGGCGAGCGGTACGGGACCCGCACCACGAGCCTCGAATCGATCGTCAAGTGCGAGCACAAATACTGGAGCAGGGTCGAACAGGCCAAGGTCACCGACCGCCTGCCGCGCTTCGGCCGCGTCGACCTGGACGCCGATCCGCCGCGCGTCCCCGAGGGCATGTCGTTCCCGATGTGGCTGAAGCCGGCCCTGTCCTACTCCTCCGAACTCGCCTTCGGCGTCCAGGACGAGAAGGAGTTCCGGGCGGCCGTCGCCGAGATACGGGAGGGCATCGACCGCGTCGGCCGACCCTTCGAGCACATCCTCGACCGGGTCGACCTGCCGCCGGAGATGCGCGGCGTGGGCGGCAGCGTCTGCCTCGCCGAGGAGTCCCTGACGGGCATCCAGGTGGCGGTCGAGGGCTACGCGCACCGGGGCGAGATCACCGTGTACGGCGTACTCGACTCCATCGACTATCCGGACACGCCGTGTTTCCTGCGCCACCAGTACCCCTCGGCCCTGCCGCCCCAGGTCGTCACCGAACTGCACGACGTCACCCGGCGCGTGCTGGCCCAGGTCGGATTCGACGAGGCCACCTTCAGCGTGGAGTACTTCTACGACCCGAAGACCCAGGAGATCAACCTCCTGGAGATCAACCCCCGGCACTCCCAGTCGCACGCCGAACTCTTCGAGTTCGTCGACGGAGTGCCCAACCACCACTGCATGCTCGCGCTGGCCCTCGGCACCGACCCCGCCGTGCCCTACCGGCAGGGCGAGTACGCCATGGCGGCCAAGTGGTACTACCGCTGGTTCACGGACGGCGTCGTGCGCGACGTGCCCTCGGCCGAGCGGATCGCCGAGATCGAGCGCGAGATACCGGGCGTACGCGTCGACGTCGTCCCCGAGGAGGGACAGCGGCTGTCCGGCCTCGCCCAGCAGGACAGCTACAGCTACGAAGTGGCGCACATCTTCACCGGCGGCGACGACGAGGAAGACCTGCGCCGGAAGTTCGACCGCTGCGTGGCGGCCCTCGGGCTCGTGATCGACGAGCCCGGGGAAGGACCACGCGCGTAAGGAGGCCCCGTACATGCGTCACGTCACCCAACTGCCGTACGCGACCAAGGAGGAGGAGCACGTCGTCATTCCGATGTCCGACGGCGTCCGCCTGTCGGCCCGCGTGTGGCGCCCCACCTCCTCCGACCACGAACCCGTGCCCGCGGTCCTGGAGTACGTCCCCTACCGCAAGCGCGACCTGACCGCCGTCCGCGACTCCGTCCACCACCCCTACCTCGCCGGGCACGGGTACGCCTGCGTCCGCGTCGACATCCGCGGCACCGGCGAGTCGGAGGGCGTCCTGGAGGACGAGTACCTGGAGCTGGAGCAGCGCGACGCGGAGGAGGTCCTGGCCTGGCTCGCCGACCGGCCCTGGTGCGACGGCAGCACCGGGATGATGGGCATCTCCTGGGGCGCCTTCGCGGCCCTCCAGGTCGCGGCGCGGCAGCCGCCGAGCCTGAAGGCCGTCGTCATCGCGTCCTTCACCGACGACCGGCACGCCGACGACATGCACTACATGGGCGGGGCGATGCTCTCCGACAACCTCGCCGAGGCGGGCACCATGTTCGCCTACGCCACCTGCCCGCCCGACCCGGCGGTGGTCGGCGAGCGCTGGCGCGACATGTGGCTCGAACGGCTGGAGAACACCGACCCCTGGGTCCTGCGGTGGCTGCGCCACCAGCGCCGCGACGACTACTGGCGGCACGCCTCCGTCGCCGAGGACTACACGGCCGTCCGCTGTCCGGTGCTCGCCTCCAGCGGCTGGGCGGACGGCTACTCCAACGCCGTCACCCGGCTCCTCGCCCACCTCGACGTCCCCCGCAAGGGTCTGATCGGGCCCTGGTCGCACAAGTTCCCCCACCTCGGCGAGCCCGGCCCCGCCATCGGCTACCTCCAGGAGGTGGTGCGCTGGTGGGACCACTGGCTCAGGGGCGTCGACAACGGCGTCATGGACGGCCCCATGCTGCGGACCTGGATGCAGGACAGCGTCGAGCCGTCGACCGCCTACGAGGAGCGGCCCGGCCGCTGGGTGTCGGAGCCGTCCTGGCCGTCCCCGAACGTCGAACCCGTCACCCACCCCCTCCTGCGGCACCGCATCGCACCGGCCGACGAGCCGGCGCCGGCGGACGGGGCGGAGAACGGTGCGGAGCTCACGGTGCTCTCCCCGCTCTCCGTGGGCCAGTTCGCCGGCAAGTGGGCCTCCTACAACGCACCGCCGGACCTGCCCTACGACCAGCGCGAGGAGGACGGCGGCTCCCTCGTCTTCGAGACGGAGCCGCTCACCGAGGGCGTGGAGATCCTCGGCTCACCGACCGTCGACCTCGACCTGTCCGTCGACGAACCCGTCGCCATGGTCGCCGCCCGGATCTCCGACGTACGGCCCGACGGGGCCGCGACCCGGGTGACGTACGGGCTGCTCAACCTCACGCGGCACGCCGGCACCGAGCACCCCGAGCCGCTGGAGCCCGGCCGCCGGTACCGCGCCACCGTGCACCTCAACGGCGTGGCGCAGATCTTCCCGCCGGGCCACCGCATCCGGCTGTCGCTGTCGACGTCGTACTGGCCGCTCGCCTGGCCACCGCCGAAGCCGGCCCGGCTGCGCGTCCGCGAGCACTCCAGCACGCTCACCCTCCCGGTGCGGCCGGCGGACACGCCCGACGACACACCGGCCGAGCCGTTCGGCCTGCCGGAGGGCACCCCGCCCCTCGCCACGACGCTGCTCACGCCGCGGGAGGAGCGCTGGGAGGTCAAGCGCGACCTGGTCGGTTACCGCGCCGAGCTGGAGATCGTGAAGGACCGCGGCACGGTCCGCCTTGAGGAGATCGGCCTGGACACCGGTCTCCGGGCCGAGGAGCGGTACGGGGCCGTCGCCGACGACTTCACCTCCGTCAGCGGGGAGTCGACGTGGACCATGACCTTCCGGCGCGAGCCCTGGGAGGTGCGGGTCGTCACCCACACCCGGCTCACCTGCGACGAGCACGACTTCTTCGTCGACGCCACGCTCGACGGCTGGGAAGGGGACCGCCGGGTCTTCTCCCGTACGTGGAACGAGACGGTGCCGCGCGATCTGCTGTAGTTGCCTCGCGACTGAAGATCCTATTAGCTTAGCCTTACCTAAGTTTTACCCCGGGGATACCTTCAGTCCGCCCCGCCCGGTGGCGCACCCGCTCGCCCAGAGGCGCCCACGCAGAGAGACCGCACCTCATGCCATCGACCCCCCTACGGGTCCGCCGCGCCGCCGCCACCGCCGTGATCCTCACGGCGGCCGGCGCGCTCACGCCGACGGGGGCCGTCACCGCGGCCCCCGCGGCCGGTCCGTCCGCCGTCCGGTCCGCCCCGCTCGTCCCCGGGCTCTACCAGTCCGCGTACTCCGAGCGGAACGACGTGCTGTGGGCGACGGCCTCGGTGGGCCAGCCCCCGGCGGCGACCACCCGGTCGAGCCTGGTGCGGCTCGACCCGGACACACTGGAGGTGCTGGCGTCGTACGACGCGCCCCTCGACGCCGCCGACGGCACGGTCGAGGCGGTGTACGGCATCGACGTCGACGACGAGCGGAACACCGTGTGGGTCACCAACACCCGCCACGACAGCATCGCCGTCTACAGCCAGCGCACCGGCCGCCACCTCGCGACCGTGCCCGGCGTCCCGCACGCCCGCGAGGTCGTCGTGGACGAGAGGCGCGACCTGGTGTGGACGACGGCCTACGGCAGCGGTTCGGTCGTCGCCTTCGACACCCGCACTCACCGCGAGGTCAGGCGCGTCACGGTCGAGGGATCCGGCCCGACCGGACTGGCGGTGGACGAGCGCACCGGCACCGTCCACGCCGCCGACTTCACCCACGACCGCGTCATCACCGTCACCCCCCGCTCCTCGACGCCGCGGTTCACCCCCACCGGCGACGGGCCGCTGTCCGTCGCGCTCTCCGCCGACGGCCGCACCGCCTACACCGCCGACCAGGGCGCGGGCACCGTGTCCGTCCTCGACCTGCGCACGCGCACCGTCACCCGGTCCGTCCCCACCGGCGAGGGCGCCAAGTCCGTGGCCGCCGACCGCCGCTCGGACCGGGTCCTGGTCGTCAACCGCCTCGCCGGCACCGTCTCGGTCGTCGCGCCCGGAGCCGGGAACGTCACCGAGACGATCGCCACCGAGGCGCTGCCCAACCACGTCCACCTGCGGGGCGACGGCACCGCCTACGTCCTCGACAAGTCGGCGTCCGGCCCCGGCGGCGAGGACGGCGTCACCCGCATCGCACCGGCCGGCGCCCCACGGTAGGACCGGCTCGGTTCCGCGGGCCGTGGGATCTGCTCGTGCCGCAGGCCGTGGGATCTGCTCAGTCCCGCAGGCCGTAGAAGCGGATCGGTGAGTTGGGCCGGAAGCCGATACGCGGGTACACCGGCGCCCCGGCGGCCGTCGCGTGCAGTGCGGCGCGCGTCAGCCCCGTGGCCCGCCCGCCCTCGTGCAGCGCCTTCCGGGTGACCGCCTCGCCGTAGCCCCGGCGCTCGCACCCCGGCTCGGTGGCGACCAGCGCGACGAACAGCCTGCCCTCGGCCGGGAAGGTCGCCGCGCACGTCACCGGGGTGCCGTCGCGCAGCCCGAGATAGGCGTGCACGTCCTTCTTCCACAGCGCGGAGCCGGCGATTCCGTCGCGGCCCTCGTCCAGGCCGAAGCCGTACGCGCGGGAGTTGATGTCCGCGTACGCCCGCAGATGCTCGTCGGTGGCGACCCGGACGAAGGTCAGGTCCGGGTGGACCGGGTCGGGTACGGGGAGCAGGTCACCGGCCATGCCGGTGCCGGGGAAGGCGTACCGCAGCCCCGCCCGCTCCGCCGCCGCGTCCAGCGCCGCGCGGGCCCCGTCGTCCAGCAGATCCTCGAAGAGCCACAGGAACCCGGCCCGTCGCTTGGCCCGCATGAGCCGCGCGGCCTCGTCCAACCGCCGCCCCAGGAGCGCCGCGTCGGCCGCCACGTCGGTCAGGGTGACGCAGTTCCAGAACGCGAACCGGCAGTCGGCCCAGCGGACGGCGATGCCCGGCAGGTCGCGTACGTCGGCCCCCGGGTCGCGGTCCAGGACCATCGCCCGCCACACCGTGGCGAGCTGTTCCACCGATTCGATCGAAGCTTTGAGATCCTTCACCGGAACTCCTCAAACAGAGTCGTGTCGCCTGGCGTGTCGCGGTGCGCTGTCGAAGGCTCAACGAACGGTGGGGCCCTGAGGGTTCACGCGTCTGAGGGTTCACGCGTGTGAGGGCTCACGCGTCCGCGCGCCGCCGGAGAACCGGCGGCGCGCGGACTTCGAGCCGGACGTGCGGGCGGAGCCGTCAGGCCCAGCAGCCGTTCACGGTGGCCGCGAGGCCGTCCATGGCGTCCTTGATGTCGCTCGGGTCGGCGGTCGAGTTGTTCTCGATGAACGAGAAGACCCGCCACTCGCCGTCCTCGGTCCGCGTCACGCCGCTCAGCGCGATGGCCCCGGTCAGGGTGCCGGTCTTCGCCTGCACCTTGCCTACGGCGCACTCGGAGTTCGGGTCGTCGAAGCGGCCCCACTCCGGGCCGAGGCTGGCCCCGGCCTCACCGGCGACCGGCAGGCCGTCCAGGATCGACTTCAGGGCGGGAGCCTCGGTGATGGAGTCGAGGAGCTGGGCGAGGGTGGCGGCCGGTATGCGGTCGGCACGGGAGAGACCGCTGCCGTCGTACATCTCGAAGTTGTCCAGGGAGATGCCGTACGAGCTCAGCACCTGGCGGACGAGCTCGACGCCGCCCTCGAAGGTGGCCGGCTTGCCCAGTTCCACGGCGGTCATCCGCAGCAGGGTCTCGGCGATGTTGTTGTCGCTGGTCTTCAGCATCTGCTTGACGATGTCCGACAGCGGCGCCGACCTGTGCTGCGCCACCGGGACGTCGGACTGCTTCGCCGTCGCCCGGCCGACCTCGCCGTCGACCGTGATGCCGGTCTCGGTGAGCTGCTCGGCGAAGACCTTGCCCGCGTCGAGGGAGGTGTCCTCGACGGCGGCGCCGTCGACGACGAGCGAACGGACCGGCGCCACCTCGGTGGGGTAGTAGCCGTCGTTCCAGCCGTTGGCGAGGGTCGGCTCGGCGAACAGGCTGTCGTCCACACGGACCTTGACGTCGGTGCGGCCCGCGGCCTTGAGGCCCGCGACCGCGTCCTTCGTCATCTCGGCGAGGTCGTCGCTGGTGAGGGTGCGGTCACCGCCTCCGACGAGGGTGAGGGTGCCGTCGCCGTAGACGACCTTGGTGGTGAACTCGTGGTTCGCGCCCAGCAGGGTCAGGGCGGTGGTCGCAGTGGCCAGCTTGGCGTTGGAGGCGGGCATGAGCGCCGTGGAACCGTTGTGGTCCCAGAGGGTGGTGTCCGAGTCCGCGTCGAGCACCACGCCGCTGACGTCGGTGCCCAGCCGCTCGTCGGCGACGCGCTCCGTGAGGTTCTCGATCAGCTTCTGGTCGTCGGCGTCGAGGGTGCCGGCCGTGGTGGCACCGCTCGCCGCCGTGGTGGCGGTGTCGTCGGCGGCGAACGCCGAGGTGCCGGCCAGGGTGGCCGAGGCCACGGGGACGGCCATCGCGAGCACGAGTGCCCGTCGCGCGCTGGTGCGGCTCACTCTTGTCCTGCGGTGCCGACGCCGTCCGCCCGGGACGAAGGTGTTCGTGGGGGTTTCGTCTGGCGTACCAGTCATAAAGTGAATCCAAGGATTGAGTGCATTGTTCTGTGGGGGGTGGAACGGCGCGCACATTACCAGGGGTCATATGTGTTACTGGGCAGTTATTTGTGCCCTCGAAGCAGGTTGCCCCGCGAATGTGAATGTCTTGCGACTGTTCGGTGCCGTCACGCTCCCGTCGCGCCGTCCAGGCGCTCGCGCAGCAGGTCGGCGTGGCCGTTGTGCCGGGCGTACTCGGTGAGAAGGTGTACCAGGACGGTACGCAGCGAGACGGGTTCGCCGGTGCTCCGGCGTATGCCCGTTTCGTCCAGGCTTTTCGCGGCGTTGGTGATGCGCTGTGACCGCTCGCATTCCGTCTGCCATTGCGCGAGGGCTTCTTGCGGGTCGCCGTCCAGCCATTCGAAGTCCTGATCCGGATCGTCGTCCGAGTAATGCAGCAAGGGAACTTCCTCACCGGCGAACTGAATGCGGAACCACCAGCGCTCGACCCCGGCCAGGTGCCGCACCAGGCCGTACAGGGAGAGAGCGGAGGGCGGCACCGCCCGGGTGGAGAGCTGCTCGGCGGAGAGGCCGGCGCACTTCTGCGCGAAGGTGGCCCGGTGCCAGTCCAGATAGGCGCCGAGCGTCTCGCGCTCGGTGCCGGTGGAGGGCAGCGCGGGACGGGTGTCACCGGACCAACGGGGTGAGAGGTGTCGGGGTGTGGGTGTCTCGGCCATCGTCTGCTGCCGCCTTCTCGGTCCGGAGCCGCCGTGGATGTGGCGTGCGACCGAGTGTGGCAGGAGCCACTGACAACGGGCCGCCGGCGCTCACTCCCCGACGGGGCCGGAACCGGAGTCGGCGGCGACGGCGTAACGCCGGGCCAGCAGCGCGCACGCCGCCCGCAGTTCGGCGGGGCGCACGGCGCTCAGGTCCGCGTCGAACCGGCCGAACGCCGAGGCCAGCCCGGCCCAGGACCAGGAGCCGAGGACCACCCGGCAGCGGCCGGGCCCCAGTTCCTCGGCGAAGCCGTCGTGGACGTAGGGCGCCACGGAGGAAGCGGGCAGGTCCAGGACCGCCTCGCCGCGGCAGGGCCACCCGGCCGTGCCGTCGGAGCCGCGGAACCGGCCCGCGACGAACGCGGCGACATCGCCCCCGGGAACGTCGCGCGGCGTGAACCGGGGGCCGGTGGGCGTACGGGGGTCGACACGGTCGGCGCGGAAGGTCCGCCAGTCCGCGCGGTCGAGGTCCCAGGCGAGCAGGTACCAGCGCCCCCGCCAGGTGACGAGGTGGTGCGGCTGCACGCGCCGCCGGGCGGTCACGCCGGCCGCCCCGCCGGAGGCGGCCGGCGCGTAGTCGAAACGCAGCTCCTCGCGCGCGTGGACCGCCGCGCTGATCTCCATCAGCACCCGGCTGTCGGCCTGGACCGGGGGAGCGCCGGGCGGGGGCACCGCGGTGACATGGAGCGCGGCGATCCGGTGGCGCAGCCGGGCCGGCAGCACCTGGCGGAGGGTGGCGAGCGCCCGCGCCGCGTCGTCACCGATGCCCGCGCCGCTCGCGGTGGCCGTCTGCAGGGCCACCGCGAGGGCCACCGCCTGCTCGTCGTCGAAGAGCAGCGGCGGCAACAGCGCCCCGGCGTCGAGCCGGTAGCCGCCGTCGGGCCCCTTGACGGCCCTGACGGGGTAGCCGAGCTCCCGCAGCCGCTCCACGTCACGCCGCACCGTGCGCGCGCTGACCGAGAGCCGCGCGGCCAGGTCCTCCCCCGGCCAGTCGCGGCGGGACCCGAGCAGCGAGAGGAGGGCGAGCAGGCGCGCGGACGTCTTCGGCATGGGTCCCATCATGCTCCAGGTAGCGGACACACCCTGTCCGCTACCGGTGCGAGTGTGGAATCACCGGCCGCGGAGGAGACCGCGGCACCACACAGGCCGGGAGCCACCATGTCCGTCAAGACCACGACCCACCTCAACTTCCGGGGCGACGCCCGCGCCGCGCTCGACTTCTACCGGTCCGTCTTCGGCGGCGAGGTCGTCGCGGTGACCTACAAGGACACCGGCTCCGCGCCGGACCCGGACGAGGCGGACTGGGTCATGTGGGGCCAGGTGACCGCGGACAACGGCTTCCGCGTCATGGCCTACGACGTGCCGTCCGCCAAGCCGTACCAGCCGGGCGAGAACCCCGTCTTCGTCTCGGTGCGCGGTGACGACGCCGACGAGATCACCGGGCTGTGGGAGAAGCTGTCCGCGGGCGCCACGGTGGTGGAGCCGCTGGCACCGACCGCCTGGGCACCGCTCTACGGCATGCTCAAGGACAGCTTCGGCGTCGTCTGGGTCCTGGACGTCGCCGCCCCGTACAACGGCTGACCAGGCGCCGAGGGGCGGGGCGGCCGGAAACACGAGCCGCCCCGCCCCCTTCCGCGCACCGACCGCACTCGACGAGCCGACCGAACTAAACGGGCCGACCACGCTGGCTGCACCGGCCGCACCGAACACACCGACCGACCGAACGCATTGGACGAACGGACGCCGTCATGACCGTCCTCGGCCCCCGGGCCCTCAACCGCGCCACCCTCGCCCGGCAGTTCCTCCTCGACCGCACGGACGCCCCGGCCCTCGACGTCCTCACGCACCTGTGCGGCATGCAGGCGCAGGAGCCGCAGGAACCCTTCACCGGACTGTGGTCGAGGGTGCGGTCCTTCCGGCCGGCCGACCTGGACGCCCTGCTGACCGGCCGGGAGGCCGTCCGCACCCACCTGATGCGCCGCACCGTCCACCTGATGGCGGCCGGCGACGCGCTCGCCTGGCGGGCCCGGCACGACACGATGCTGCGCGGCCGGGTCCTGACCACCTACCGCGACGAACTCGCCGGACTCGACCCGGAGGAGGTGGCGGCGGCCGGACGCGAGGCCATGGCCGACGGCCTGCCCCGCACCATGGCCGGACTGGTCGACGCCGTCGCGGACCGCTTCCCCGGCCGGCCCCGCCGCCCCCTCGGTGAACTGCTCGTCGCCGCCCTCGTCCCCATGGCACAGCTGCCGCCGCGCGGACTGTGGCGCGCGCGGGCGGGTGTCCGCAACCTGCCGCTCGCGACCTGGCTGGGCCGGGAGGTCACCCCGCCGCCCCCGGACGGGTCCGACCCCGTCGGCCGGGACCTGGTCCGCCGCTACCTGGCCGCGTACGGGCCGGCCGCCTCCGCCGACCTGCGCGCCTGGTGCGGGCTCACCGGACTGCCCGCCGCGGTCAAGGCGGTACGCGAGGAACTCGTCACCTTCCGGGACACCCGGGGCCGCGAACTGCTCGACCTGCCCGGCGCCCCGCGCCCGGACCCCGACACCCCCGCGCCCGTCAGATTCCTGCCGGCCTTCGACAACGCGATCCTCGGCTACCAGGACCGCGGCCGGATCATCGACGACGCCCACCGCGGCCTCTCGGTCGCCGGGGAGCGGGTCGCGCTTGTCGACGGCCGGGTCTCCGCCACCTGGACCATGGCGGCGGGCACCCTCGTCGTCACCCCGCTGCGCTCCCTCACCCGGGCGGAACTCGACGACGTCACCGAGGAGGGCCGCTCCCTCGCCCGCTTCCTGACCGACGGAACCGACGACCGCGTACGCGTCCTCACCCCCGGCGGTCCGGCCCACTGAGGCTCGCGCACACCTGTTTACATCGATGTACATCCGGCTCTAGCCTGGCGCGGATCTCGCCGGCAGGAATTCCCTGCAGGAAAGGAGAACGTGTTGACGCACCACCTGTTCCGCTCCCTCGGACGTCATCGCCCCCACGCCGTACTCCTCGCCCTGGCCGCCGTGCTGAGCACCCTGCTCGCCGTGCCGGCCGTCGCCGCGACCTCCGACACCGCCACGAAGGCGACCGCCGCCACGCAGGCGACCGCCTCCACGAAGGCGACCACCTCCGCCGCGGCGGACGCCGTCTCCGTCGCGGCCACCGGTACGCCGCTGCGCGACGGCACGGGGCTCTACCCCCGGGCCGTCCGCCTCGCCCACAACGGGTCGGCCAACGGCCGGATCCTCGCCAGTGTCGTCACCTTCGACGGCGACAACGGCATCGGCGCCATCCACGAGTCCACCGACAACGGCGCGACCTTCCGCGAGGTCGGCCGGGTCGCCGACGGTGAGTCCGCCGGTGGCCAGGGACTCTGCTGCACCACCCTGTTCGAGCTGCCCCAGCAGGTCGGAGCGCTGCCGGCCGGGACACTCCTGTGGGCCTCCTCGGCAGGCCAGGACGAGTCGGACCGCCGGATGGCGCTGCGCGTCTGGCGCAGCGACGACGTGGGCCGCACCTGGTCCTACCTGTCGTCGTGCGCGGTGGCGGGCAGCACCAGCGGCCTGTGGGAGCCGGAGTTCTCCATCGCCTCGGACGGCGCGCTGGTCTGCCACTACTCCGACGAGACGGACTCCGCGCACAGCCAGAAACTCGTCGCCGTGCGCAGCTACGACGGTGTCACCTGGCAGGGTCGCCACGACACCGTCGCCAGTTCCCTGGCGACCGACCGGCCGGGCATGCCGGTGGTCCGCAAGCTGCCGAACGGCACCTACTTCATGAGCTACGAGATCTGCACCCCCGGCGGCCAGTACCAGTGCGTGGTGCACTACCGCACCTCCGCCGACGGCTGGAACTGGGGGAGCGTCACCGACCTCGGCATCCGCCCGGAGACGGTCGACGGCAAGTACTTCCGTGCCACGCCCACCATCGCCTGGGCGCCGGACCCGAACGGCGGCGCGAACGGACGCCTGCTGCTCATCGGACAGCGCCTGCTCGACAAGGACGGCGGCGTCGCCGCCGAGAGCGGCCGGACCATCCTCGCCAACACCGAGAACGGCAGCGGACCGTGGTACGAGATCGAGGCGCCGGTCGACGTGTCCGACCCCCAGATCAACTACTGCGAGAACTACAGCTCGCCACTGCTGCCCTCGGCCGACGGCCGGACGGTCCTCCAGATCGCCACCGACTTCGACGGCACGGTCTGCAAGCCGTACTACGCCACCGGTTCCGTCACCGGCACCGGTGACGCCGCGGGGGTCGTCGACGGCGCCTACTACCGGCTGGTCAGTGCCAACAGCGGGCAGTGCCTGGACGTGGCGGCCGACTCGCGCACGGCCGGCGGCAACATCCAGCAGTGGACCTGCAACGGTCTCGGCCCGCAGCAGTGGAAGCTGAGCGCGCACGGCACCGGGATCTTCACGCTCACCGGCCGCAACAGCGGCTACTGCGCGGACGTGGAGAACGGCTCCGCCACGGCGGGCGCGAACGTCCGCCAGTGGTACTGCAACGCGGCCGCCGCTCAGGACTGGAAGCTCCAGAACGCCGGCCGGGGCTACTACCGGCTCGTCGTCCGCTCCAGCGGACAGTGCCTGGACGTCGCCCAGGGCTCCCGCACGGCCGGCGCCAACGTCCAGCAGTGGACGTGCAACGGACTCCAGCCGCAGCTCTGGCGGCTGGAGCGGGTCTGACCCGAAGGGCGGGGGCCGCGGCCCCCGCCCCCTCCCTTCAGGTCCTCGGGCTCGTCACCCCTGTTCCTCGATGGCGGCGGGCCGCAGCTGCGCGGCACGCACGCGTGCGACGTCGAGTTTGGCGGAGCGGTCGAAGCGGTAGACGCCGTTCTGCTCCTGGAAGACGTCGGTCAGCTGCGTGTAGCAGTAGCCGAACATCCCGGGGTCGCCCAGCAGCACCTCGGTGAGCCCGCCGAACCGGTGGTGGAACTCCTCCTCGTCCCGGATGCGCTCGCCGTACCCCCAGGAGAGGGTGCGGTCCTCGCCGGACAGCTCCGCCGCCGCCTCCGGGTCCCACCAGATGCCGCCGAACTCGCTGACGAAGTAGGGCTGTCCCCGGTACGGCTGGGAGTACGCGGCCCCGTTCTCGTAGGCGTTGACGAACGGCTCGTCCTTGGCGAGGCCGGACATCAGCTGCCGGAAGGCGGCCGGGTCCTGCTCGTAGCTGTGGGAGTCGTAGATGTCGGTCTCCGGCACCCGGTGGGCGTAGCCGGAGGCGTCGATGACCGGCCGGGTGGTGTCCATGGCCTTCGTGGCCAGGAACATGGCGCGGGTGACGTCGTCGAGCTGGGTGACGCGGTCGTGCAGCTTCTGGTACGTCTCGTTGAGCGGGCACCAGCCGATGATCGAGGGGTGCGAGTAGTCCCGTTCGAGGGCCTCCAGCCACTGGGCGACGTAGGAGGCGTCGGGCTTCTGGTTGTCGCCCGAGGAGCCGCCGGTCTCGCAGCCCCAGTCGCCGAACTCGCCCCACACCAGGTAGCCGAGGCGGTCGGCGTGGTACAGGAACCGCTCCTCGAACACCTTCTGGTGCAGCCGGGCGCCGTTGAAGCCGGCCTCCAGGGCCAGTTCGATGTCCCGGACCAGAGCCTGGTCGGTCGGCGCGGTCATCAGTCCGTCCGGGTACCAGCCCTGGTCGAGGACGAGCCGCTGGAAGACCGGGCGGCCGTTGAGCAGGACGGCCTTGCCGCGCAGCCCGACGGCGCGCAGCCCGGCGTAGCTCTCCGCTCGGTCGACGACCTGCCCGTCGGCGTCGAGGAGTTCCAGCCGCAGGCCGTACAGGTGCGGGTCGCCGGGGCCCCACTCGCGCCGCCGGTCCTCCGGCACCGGCAGGTGCAGGCGCGGCGCGAGGTCGAGGTCGGCGCGGGCCTCGGCGCGGGCCACCTCGCCGTCGCCGTCGCTCAGGACGGCCCGTACCCGGTGTCCGGGCCGGTTGCCGGACAGCGGCAGTTCGAGGTGGAAGGCGGAACCGGCGAGGTCCGGGGTGATCCGCGGCCTGCGCAGATGGGTTTCGGGGACCGGCTCCAGCCACACCGTCTGCCAGATGCCGGTGACCCTCGTGTAGTTGCAGTCGTGGTTGGCATACTGCACCGCCTGCTTGCCGCGTGCCTGCGGGCCCGACCTGGGGTCGCGGGCGCGGACGGTGAGCACGACCTCCTCGCCCGTGCCGGCGATGTCGCCGAGGTCCGCGGTGAACGGGGTGAAGCCGCCGCGGTGCCGGGCGACCTCCTCGCCGTCGGCCCAGACCGTGGTGTCGTGGTCGACCGCGCCGAAGTGCAGCAGCACCCGGCGCCCCGCCCACTCGGCGGGCAGGGCCACCGTCCGCCGGTACCAGACGGCCTCCAGGAAGTCGGTGTCACCGATGCCCGACAGCTCGGACTCGGGCGGGAAGGGGACGAGGATCTCGTCGCGCAGCTCACGGCCGAGGAGGCCGCGTTCCAGGCCGCTGTCCCCCCGGTCGGTCTCGAACTGCCAGGCGCCGTTCAGGTTGAGCCAGTCGCGGCGCGTGAACTGCGGTCGCGGATACTCCGGGCGCGGTACGGAGTTGGTGGGCACACATGCTCCAGTCGATCGGTGGGGCGAAGGGGATTCGGGCTCAGGAACCGCCGAGGCCGGTGGTGGCCACGGAGTTGACGATGCGGCGCTGGAAGAAGAGGAACACCACGATCAGCGGCAGCGCGGCCAGCAGCGCGGAGGCCATCCCCGGTACGTACTGGACGCCGTGGGAGTCCCGCACGGTGGCCAGGCCGACCGGGAGGGTCATCAGCTCCGCGTCGTTGGTCACGATGAACGGCCACATGAAGTTGTTCCACGCGCCGATGAAGACGAAGATCGCCACGGCGGCCACGATCGGCCGGGACAGCGGCAGGATCACCGACCAGAACACCCGGAACTCCGAGGCGCCGTCGATCCGGGCCGCCTCCTCCAGCTCCCGCGGGACGCCGTCGAAGAAGCGCTTCAGGATGAACACCATCATCGGCGCGACGACCTGCGGCAGGATCACCGCCGCGTAGGTGTCCACCAGGTCGAACATCAGCATCTGCTGGAACAGCGGCACGATCAGCAGCTGCGGCGGGATCATGATGGCGGCCACCGTGACGGCGAGCAGCGCCCGCCGCCCGCGGAACGTGCCGCGCGAGAAGCCGTACGCCGCGAGCGTGGAGACGGCCACCGTGATGACGGTGACCAGACCGGCGATCAGGAAGCTGTTGAACGCCCAGACGGGCACGTTCCCGCGCTCCAGGATCTGCCGGTAGGCGTCCAGGGTGAACGCGCCCTTGAACGGGGAGAGTCCGGGCTGCGAGACGTCCTGCTCGCTCTGCACGGAGGTGATGACCGCCCAGACGAACGGCAGCAGCCAGGCGGCGGCCAGGACGACGAGCGCGGTCCCGGCCAGGACGCGGGGGAGCCGGCCGTGGCCGAGGAGCAGCGGGGAGCCGGCCGCCTCCCGGGGACGCCGCGGGCGCGAGGGTGTGAGAGTGGCGGACACGGTCAGTCCTCCTGGCGGAAGAGGCGGAGCTGCACGAGCGAGACGACGATGATCAGGGCGAAGAACAGGTAGGAGACCGCCGAGGCGTAACCGAGCCGGTAGCCGGTGAAGCCGACGTCGTACACGTACTCCAAGACGGGGCGGGTCGAGTTGTTGGGGCCGCCCTTGGTGAGGATGTAGATCTGGTCGAACACCTTCAGGGACGCCAGGACCTGCAACATGGCCACCAGACCGGTGGTCCGGCGCAGCTGCGGCAGGGTGATGGACCACAGCCGCCGCCACGCGCCCGCGCCGTCCAGCGCCGCCGCCTCGTCGAAGGTCGTGGGCAGGGACTGCAGGGCCGCGAGGTAGAGCAGGAAGTTGAAGCCGACCGTCCACCAGACGGTGAGGGCGGCGATCGCCCACATCGCCACGGACTCGTCGGACAGCCAGCCCACCGGCTCCATGCCGAGGGTGTCGAGGAGCTGGTTGGCGAAGCCCAGGTCCGGCTGGTAGAGCCAGGTCCAGATCAGCGTCACCACCGTCACCGGCAGCAGGTACGGCGCGAAGAACGCCAGCCGCCAGGCCCACTGGCCGGCGATCCCGCTGTGCACCAGCAGGGCCATCGCCAGCGCGACGATCACCAGCGGCACACTGGAGGCGACGGTGAAGAAGACGGTGTTGCCGAGGCTGCTCCACACGTCGGGGTCGCCGAACGCCTCGGCGTAGTTGTCGAAGCCGACGAAGGCGGTGTCGCGCAGCGCCAGCGAGGAGTCGGTGAAACTCATCCAGAGGCCCTGCACGACGGGCCAGACGAGGAAGAGCACGAAGAGCAGGAGGAAGGGCAGCACGAAGAACAGGCCGGAGCCGGGGGCGCTCAGCGAGCGCTGCCGGCCGGTGCGGCGGGGGCGCTCGGCGCGGCGGGCGTCGGGACCCGTCCGCGAGTCGGTGCCGGGGGGTGCGGTGGTGGTCACGGGATCACTCCTTCTGCTCGTCAGGACACCGGGTTCGGCTGCTTGAGCAGCCGGTCCGACTCGCGGACCATCTGCCGCACCGCCTTCTCGGCGGACGTGTCGCCCAGCAGCGCCGACTGGAGCGGCTGGCACATCGCGACCTGGAAGGCGGAGGCGGCTCCCGTGAACCAGTTCGGCGGATCGAGCACCGCGACCTCCGCGGCGTCCGCGTACGAGGACTGCGGCTTGAGGCCGGCGTACTGAGGTTCAGCGAGGATCGGCTGGTACGCCGGGATGTGGCCCGCGCTCGCCCAGGTGAGGCTCTGCTTGAGCATCTCCGCGGCGTACCGGTGGGACTCGCGGCGCCGGGCCGGGTCGGGGTTGTCCTGGTGCGGGAGGACGAAGCTGTGGCTGTCGGTGTACACGGCGGGGTGGTCGAAGACCTGCGGGAAGGGCGCGGCGCCGAGCGGGAATCCGGCCGCCTTCAGCGTCGGCAGCTCCCATTCGCCGAGGAAGGCCATGCCGCCGCGGCGGGACGTGAACATGGTGAGACCGGCGTAGTAGTCCAGGTCGTCGGGGCTGGTCTTCCCGTCGAACAGCTGCTGCATGAACGACACGACCTTGACCGCGGCGTCCACGTCGATCTTCGGCGCCCCGCCGTCCGGGAGGGTGAAGGCGGCCCCGGTCTGGGCGTAGAGGGCCGCGAACAGCCGCCAGTTCTGCGCGGTGTCGTTGACGTGCCCGAACACGATGCCCGCGTGGCCGGTGGCGTCGGCGAGCGCCTTGCCCGCGTCCAGCATGGCCTCGGGGGAGCCCATGGGGGCCAGTTCGCCCGAGGAGTCGAGGAGTCCCGCCTTGTCGGCGGCGTCCTTGTCGTAGAAGACGATGAAGGGGTGGACGTCCAGCGGGATCGCGTAGACGGTGTCGTCGTGCTGCGTCCGCTTCCAGACGGCTGGCGTGAAGTCCTTCTCGGTGACGCCGAACTCGGCGAGCACGTCCAGGTCGATGGGGTCCAGCAGGCCGGCGGGGGCGTAACCGGCCAGCCGGGACAGGTGCAGGACCGCCACGTCGGAGGCCCGGCCGCCGGCCGCCGACATGGCCAGCTTGGTGTAGTACGACGGTCCCCAGTCCAGGATCGTCCGGTCGATGTCGAAACCCCGTCCGGCGTCGGAGACGGCCTTGATCATGTCGTCCATCAGCAGGCCGTCACCGCCCTGGAACGGGTCCCAGACGCTCAGGGCGTTGGCGTCGGAGGCCGAGGCCGGTGAGGCGCAGCCGGACAGCGCGCCCGCGGCGAGCAGCGCGCCCGCCCCGGCCGTGCCCGCGCCCAGCAGGCGACGGCGGGTCAGGCCGCTGACGGCGGCGGGCCGGGGAGGCGGGGCGGGGACAGGGGATCGCGCAGTCATCGTTGACCTTTCGACGCCGGACACGCGTGCCGGTGGGCGACGGACCACGGCGGGCGTGGCCCGCCGTGTCCGGCAGGCGGGGTGCGCACCGGCTTGAAGCGGTGCGGTGGCACGTTTTTACATCGATGTACATTGGCTGTAAAGAGTCTGCGTCCCCTGGCCGGTATTCAGGGACCGGGGAGCGCGGACGGACCGCCCGGCCGCTCCCGGCCTGCCCCGATCTACACTCGGGGCCGACGAGGGGGCAGGGAGGTACGCGGTGGCACGGCCCAGGATCAAGGACGTCGCTCGGCACGCGGGGGTGTCCGAGAAGACGGTGTCCAATGTGATCAACGACTACGTCCACGTCTCCGAGCGGACCAGGCGCGTGGTCCAGGAGGCCATCGACCACCTGGGCTACAAGGTGAACCTGGCCGGACGGCACCTGCGCAAGGGGCGTACGGGCATCATCGCCCTGGTCGTCCCCGAGCTGGACGTCCCGTACTTCGCCGAACTCGCCCGGCACGTCATCCGCGAGGCCGAGCGGCGCTCCCTGACCGTGCTGATCCACCAGACCGGCGGCGACCGCGACCACGAACTGGCGGCCCTGTCCGGCTTCGGCTCCTCCTTCGTGGACGGCGTGATCCTCAGCCCGCTCGCGCTGACCGCCGACGATCTGCGCGAGCGCGCGGACGCGCCGCCGACCGTCCTGCTCGGCGAGTTGCTGGAGGAGGGCGCGGACCACGTCGCCATCGACAACGAGAAGGCGGCCAGGGCGGCTACCGAGCACCTCATCGGTCTCGGCCGCCGCAGGATCCTGGCCGTCGGCGGCCGCGACGACACCGGGCTCGGTACGGCGGAGGCCCGCACCCGGGGCTACCGGGCCGCCCTCGCCGAGGCGGGGATCGCCTTCGAACCGGCGGCGCTGCTGCCCGTGACCTCGTTCCGGATGCCGGACGGCGCCGAGGCCGTGGCCCGGGTGCTGGGCGCGGGGGAGCGGCCCGACGCGCTGCTCTGCCTCAACGACCAACTGGCGCTGGGCGCCCTGCGCACCCTGCACGAGCACGGGCTGCGGGTTCCCGAGGACGTCGCCGTCATCGGCTTCGACGACGTGGAGGGCGGGCGGTTCAGCGTGCCGACGCTGAGCACCGTGGCGCCCGACAAGGCCGCCGTCGCCAGGGTCGCCGTGGACCTCCTGCGCCACCGCATGGACGAGGAGGCGGACACGGCCGGGGCGGTCGCCGCCGAGGACCGGGGCCGGTCGCCGCAGGACCTGGTCGTCGCCCACCGGCTGGTGCTTCGGGAGAGCACGGAGGGGACCGCGAGGGGTGCGTGAGGGGCGGCGCGAGGGATGCGTGAGGGGCGGCGCGAAGGGCGCGGGCGGGGCCGCGCGAGCGGGTGAGCCGGGCCGCGCGACGCGGGTGAGCGGGGCTGTGAAGTCAACGACACGCAGTTCGCGAAAAGTTGGGTAAATAAGATCAACATCTGGTTGGATTGGGTAGGTGATCTTGAGTTCCCCGTGAAAGGCAACCGCTGATGTCTCCCGCCCTCGCCCAGGCTCCGACCGTCGTCCCGCCCGCCCCGTCGCGCGCGGCGACGGACCATACCGGTGCCCCGGGCCGGGGCGTGGCCGTGCGCGGCGGGCGGGCGGCCGGATGCCTCCAGACCAGGAACCACGGCACCCTGCGGGTCGCCGAGCCCCGCCCGAGGGCGGTCGCGCCGCCGCGCGAGAACTACCTCGCCGAACTCCCGCAGGACCCGTTCGACACGGACAGCGCCGCCGTCCTGCGCGTCATCGCCGACCCGCGCACCCCGGTCTTCGTCACCGTGCACACCGGCGGCCGGCGCCGCTACGGCTACTGGCAGCCGTACGACTCCCGCAGCAAGCGCGGCGGTTGCTACGTCGCGCTGCCGACGGCGGTCTGCGACCGGCTGCACGAGCTCGGACGGATCGCGCTCGACGGTCCCCTCGTGGACCCGGGCAAGACGACGTACCGCGTCCGCACCGCCGGCACCCCCGCCCCGCCGACCCGTCTCACGGCCGCCCGGACGCGGATTCCCGAGACCCCGGCGCGCGCGATGTCGAGGCCGCTGGCAGCCTGACCGCGGCGACCGTCTCACAGAGGCTGACCGGCTGTTTTACAGTAGCTCCCGTCAGTCCGCCAGAGCCGACCTGTGAGGTGCTCGACAACCATGCCGGCCCAGACCTTCGAGTTCCAGGTGGAAGCCCGTCAGTTGCTGCAACTGATGATCCACTCCGTCTACTCGAACAAAGACGTCTTCCTGCGCGAACTCGTCTCCAACGCGTCCGACGCACTGGACAAACTGCGTCTGGAGGCGCTGCGGGACGACTCGCTCGGCGTCGACGTCTCCGACCTGCACATCGAGATCGAGGCCGACGCCGAGGCCCGCACCCTCACGGTGCGGGACAACGGCATCGGCATGTCGTACGAGGAGGTCGGGCAGCTCATCGGCACCATCGCCAACTCCGGGACGGCGAAGTTCCTGAAGGAGCTGCAGGAGGCGAAGTCCGCGGAGGAGGGCGCCAACGCCGAGGGGCTCATCGGCCAGTTCGGCGTGGGGTTCTACTCCGGGTTCATGGTCGCGGACGAGATGACCCTGGTGACCCGGCGCGCCGGTGAGGAGAAGGGCACCCGCTGGGCCTCCCGGGGCGAGGGCACGTACACCCTGGACGCGATCGACGACGCCCCGCAGGGCACCTCCGTCACCCTCCACCTCAAGCCCGCCGACTCCGACGACGCGCTCCACGACTACACCTCCCCGTGGAAGATCCGCGAGATCGTCAAGCGCTACTCGGACTTCATCACCTGGCCCGTCCGGCTGGTGTCCGGGCCGGGCGAGGACGGCACCGTGCCGGAACCCGAGACGCTCAACTCGATGAAGGCCCTGTGGGCCCGCTCGCGGGACGAGGTGTCCGACGACGAGTACCACGAGCTGTACAAGCACATCAGCCACGACTGGCGTGACCCGCTGGAGACGATCCGCCTCCAGGCCGAGGGCACCTTCGAGTACCAGGCGCTGCTCTTCGTCCCCGCGCACGCCCCGCACGACCTGTTCACCCAGAACTACCGTCGCGGCGTGCAGCTCTACGTCAAGCGCGTCTTCATCATGGACGACTGCGAGGCGCTGCTGCCGCCGTACCTCCGCTTCGTCAAGGGCGTCGTCGACGCGGCCGACCTGTCGCTGAACGTCTCCCGCGAGATCCTCCAGCAGGACCGGCACATCCAGCTGATGCAGCGCCGGCTGACGAAGAAGGTGCTGTCGTCGGTCAAGGAGCTGATGACCGGCTCCCCGGACAAGTACGCCACCTTCTGGCGGGAGTTCGGCGCCGTCCTGAAGGAGGGACTGGTCACCGACGCCGACAACCGCGACGCGCTCCTCGCCGTCGCCTCCTTCGCCAGCACCCGCTCCGACGACGAGCCCACCACGCTCAAGGGGTACGTGGAGCGGATGAAGGACGGCCAGGACGCCGTCTACTACATGACCGGCGACTCCCGGCAGTCCATCGAGAACTCCCCGCACATGGAGGCGTTCCGGGACCGGGGCATCGAGGTGCTGCTGCTCACCGACGCCGTCGACGAGGTCTGGGCCGACGCCGTCGGCGAGTTCGACGGCAAGCCCCTGCGGTCCGTGGCCAAGGGCGACATCGACCTCGGCCCCGACGAGGACGGCAAGTCCGAGGAGGAGCGGGAGAAGCAGACCGCCGACTACGCGGGTCTGCTCGGCTGGATGAAGGAGCAACTGGGCGAGGAGGTCAAGGACGTGCGCCTGTCGTCGCGGCTCACCGTCTCCCCGGCCTGTGTCGTCTCCGACTCCCACGACCTGACCCCGGCGCTGGAGCAGATGTACCGGGCGATGGGCCAGGAGGTGCCGGAGACCAAGCGCATCCTGGAGCTGAACCCCGACCACGTGTTGGTCAAGGGACTCAACGAGGCGTACACCGCGCGCGAGGACCGCACGGCGCTCGTGGAGACCGCGGAGCTGCTGCACGGCCTCGCGGTGCTCGCGGAGGGCGGTCAGCCGAAGGAGCCGGCGCGCTTCGTGAAGCTGGTCGCCGAGCGCCTGGAGCGCACGCTGTGACCTCCCGGCGCTCCGCACACCGCTGAACTCGGGCCTCCGGGTCCGGGACCGTCGCCGATCACCGGCGGCGGTCCCGGACCCGCTCGCCGGTGGCGGTCCCGGTTTCCCCCGGACGCGTGCGGTGAGAACGGCGGTTCGGGGTACCGGGTGATCAACGTGAGGGTCGGTCGGAAGGGTGACGATGGGTTCGGTGTCTCAGTTGCGACAGCTCAGGGCCGTGTACACGGGCGGCGTGCTCGCCTGGTCCTTCTGCCTGTTGCTCGGCGTGGTCAGGGGTGACGGCTCGGCACGGCAGACCGTGCTGCTGCTGGGGCTGCTCGCCGCCTTCCTGGTCCTGCTGCTGTGGTCGACCTGGTGCCTGTGGGAGGCCGGGGCGCGCCGCCGCCCGGCGGGCCGGTCCGGGGGCTGACGCCGGCAGGCGTGTTCAGCGGGCGAAGACCGCCCGTACGGTCTTGCCGCCGGGGTGCCGGATGACGCGGCACTCCTCGGCGAGTTCCTCCACCAGTACCAGGCCGAGGCCCCCCGAGCCGTGCTCCAGGTCGGGCACCCGGGTCCGGGGCAGGACGGAGCAGTCGTCGTCCACGTCGAGGACGAGCCGGTCGCGGTGGGCGTGCACCCGCAGCCGCCACCAGCCGTCGGCGTACCGCAGCGCGTTGGTGCACAGCTCCGACGCCACCAGCTCCACGTGCCCTGGGTCGAGACGGGGGCAGCAGACCGCCGCGTACCGCCGGGCGGCCCGCCGCGCGACCCCGACGGACGCCCGGTCGCCGTCGACACGCAGCAGGGCCGGGGACTCGCCCAGGGTGCCCGGCCAGGTCTTGGTCCCCCCGCCCCAGAAGCACGACAAGCACCCGTCCGTGTCGATGGTCCCGCCCCCCGGGCCGGATGTGGCCGCGCTCGCTTCGTACGCCCTCATGCCGGCCCCTCGTCGCCGACCATGAGCGGGGCGAACCGGGCGAAGATCCCGGTGAGCCGCAGCAACTGGTCGAGCTGTGGCCGGAGCGGCCCGATGAGCCGCAGGTGGAACCTGTCCGCCATCCGCAGTATGAGGTTCAGCAGGGTGGAGTCGGCGAACCGCACTCCGGACACGTCCAGGTCCACGCACTCGGCGTGGGAGGCGAGCTCCAGGACGAGTTCGACGTCCAGCTCCGACTCGACGTCGAACTCCCCGCTCAGGGAGATCACCAGGCGTCGGCCGTCATCGACCGTGGCGACCCGGATAGAACAGGTCTCTTCCGATGGCTCATCTGCGTCGCACCCACTCATCGGTTCCACAGTGACCGGGGCCGCTGTCCCGCGGGGCCGCTATGCACCTATGGAGGACCGGCCGAACATGTGATCGGCGTGTGTGCGCTCGGCCCGCCCCGCCCCCCGGGGGCCACGGGTCCCGCGGTCTCACTCCTCCAGCGCGGCGGTCATGGTGTCGAGGTCGGCGAGCAACTCCGTGAGGCGCCGCTCGGGCACGGCCTCGATCATCCGCGTCTCGATGGCGTAGACGGCGCCGCGCGCCACGTGCAGCCGCTCCCGGCCGGCCTCCGTGAGGTGGACGGGCAGTGCCCGGCCGTGGTCGCTGGTGGCCGCCCGGGTGATGAGACCGGCCTCCGCGAGGCCGCGCAGGACGACGTTGGCGGACTGCCGGGTGACGAAGGTGCCGCGGGCGAGGTCGGCGTTGGACAGGCCGGGCCGCTCGTCCAGCAGCTCCAGGCAGGAGTACTGCGGCACGGTGAGGCCGTGGACGCGCAGGGCCCGGTCCATGGCGCCGCGCAGGGCGGCGGCGGTGCGCTTGAGGCGGTAGCCCACGTGTTCGGTGACGTCCTTCGCGGGGTGGGGTGCGGGGACGGGCTCTCGGTTCTCCATGTCAGCATTTTGACATGGAGGCGGAGCGGTACCTACGGTAGGTGATGTCAAAGTTCTGACATCGAGCGCTCCGGACGGGTCCGGAGCCGCATCCACCGGAGGAAGCCATGTCCGTCGCCGTGGAAGGTCCCGACTTCATCGCCCTGCAGGTCCGGGACGTGCCTGCCGCCGCCGCCTTCTTCGAGGAGCGCCTCGGGCTGCGCCGCGCCCCCGCCTCGCCGCCCGGCGCGGTCGTCTTCACCACGACCCCGGTCCCCTTCGCCGTCCGCGAGCCGCTCCCCGGCGTCGACCTCACCGGCGACGCCCGGCCCGGCCTCGGCGTCGCGCTGTGGCTGCGCGCCCCCGACGCCGGCGCGCTGCGCGACCGGCTCGTCGACGCGGGCACGCCGGACGTCGGCCCGCTGCTGGAGAGCCCGTTCGGTCCGATGTTCACGTTCACCGGACCCGAGGGCTACCGCCTGACCGTGCACGGAGGCTGACGGCGAGCACCGTGGTCCCCACCCCCGAGGGTCCGTTCTCCCTCGCGGCGGCCCTGCGCTTCCTGGAGGGGTTCACCCCCGCGCCCACCGGGGTGGGCACGACGGTGTGCCGCGGCTGGCCTTCCCCTCGGACGACGGGGCGCCACCGTCACCGCGGCCGTACGGCAGGACCGGGCCCCGGCGGGCGGGGGAGCGGTACGGGCCGAGATCGGTCCCCTCCCGCCGGCGTCCCGGGCGGCGTCCGGACTGCTGCGGCGGTTCCCCGGGCTGCGGCCCGTGTGCTTCGGCTCGCCGTACGGGGCGGCGGCGTGGGCGGTCATCGGACACCGGGTGGGGATGGGCCACGCCACCGCCGTCAAATCCCTCCCCGTGCGCGGCGCGGGTCACCCCGACGTCTTCCCCCGAGGCGAGATGACGTGTTTCGGCGTACCCGTTCCGGAGTACGTGATCCATGGGTACAACTCTCCCGACGCGTCTTCCCGCAGAATCACCCATCATGTCCAGGCGGGACAGGACGAGTCGAACCCGACCGTCGCCGTGGCGACGACCCCGGCGGACCCCTTGCCGACCTGGGTGCCGTGCGCGGCCGGCGCAAGTGTCCAACACGGTTCAGGCCAGAAGCGGCCCGGCCCTATCGCGCGGCGCCCCGGCGGAGGAGACTCGTCAGCGGCGGACGGACCGGCGACCGGCCGACGGAGCGGGAACGGCGCGAACCGCGCCGGGTGCGCCGGAGGCCGGACCCCGGCACCGCACGTCCGCGGACCCGGCACGTCCGGGGACGCCCCACGTGTGCGAGACACCGCGCGCACCCCCGAGGCGCGTGTCTCGCACCCCCGCCGTCCTCCCCGCCCGCCCGGGTGAGCGGGAGTCGCCTCGGGCATCGAACCGGCCGGTGAGGACATGGGGAGGGGCTGGAGCCGCACGGTCGGCGATGCGGCTCCAGCCCCTCGCCGCGCCCGCGCGCTCCGAGGCTCCCGACCCCTTCCGCGACCGGCCCTCGCGCGCCGCGCACCGCGTCAACACCCGCAACCGCATGTAAGGCGGACGGGGCAGCGCGCCGAATCCTTTCGCTCGCAGTGACCGCCACGGGGTGACCGGGCACGGGCACCGCTCGTTGACCGCCGGTAAGCGAGTCGAACAGGTCGGGAGTAGATGTGGAGTTCATCCATCACAGCGTCTTCGAGGGGTTCCGGTTCGGCTGCCGGGTAGTGGAACAGCCCGCGCCGCGCACGGAACCCGTCGTGGTGCTGGGCGGCGCGTACCAGACGATGCATTCCAACCGGCGTTCGGAGCGCCCCTGGGCTCGGGCGGCGACCCTCGTCAACGTGGAACTGCCCGGACTGGGCACCGCCGACGACCTGCCCGCCGACCACGGTTTCGACTTCATGGGCGACGCGCTGGGACACCTCCTGGACGAACTCGCGCTGGAGCGGGTCAACATCATCGCCGTGTCGTACGGCACCGCCATCGCCTACCGCTACGCGCACCGCCACGCGGACCGGGTGGCGCGCCTGGCACTGGTCGGCGCCACCCCCTCCCTGCCGGCGGACGCGCGGGAGGCGCTGGCTGCCTCCAGCGAGCTGCTGCGGGCGGGCGCGATGCCGGAGTTCGCGCGGCGCGCCGTCGACCAGTTGGTGTGCCGCCGTCCCGAGTGCCTGGCGGCCCACCCGCACCAGGCGGCGGAGGTGCTGCGTCGAATCCTGGAGGCCGCCGACCCGCACGACGCGGAACGCTACGCCGCCGCCAACGACCGGTTGCTGCGGCACCCCTTCAACCACCCCGAGGGCATCCGCGGCGTACGGGCGCTGTGTGTGAGCGGGGAGCACGACCGGCTCTGCCCGCCGCAGCGCGCCCGCGCGGTCGCCGCGAGCATCCCCGGCGCAGTGTTCACCACGATGAAGGGCAGCGGGCACGTCGTCCACCTGGAGCGGCCCAAGGACTTCAGCGACGTCCTGGCGCGCTTCCTGACCGACGAGGATCTGGAGGGCCACCCGAGCCTCACCCCGCTGGAGCGGTTCGCCGCGCCGGGCAGGTCACCGGTCGGCGTGTGACCGGGGGAGTCGTCCGCGGGTGACAGGGGGAGTCGTCCGCGTGCGACGGGGGGAGCGGCCGGGCCGGGGTCCGCTCGGCAAAAAGTAACAGCGATTGTCTTGTGGCACCCCGGGTGTACACCTAGAGTTCCGCCGTCTCGCAGAGAAGGACAGTGTCATGCATATAGTGACAAGCGGCGGCGAGGACTCCTCCCCCCGCTCGACCCGCCCCCTGAGCACCGTGCTGAAGGCACTGGCGCTCCTCGACCACCTCGCCGGCCTCGACGAACCCGTCCGTGTCTCCTCGCTCGCCCGCGAGGTCGGCGCCCCGCGTGCCGAGGTGCACCGGCACCTGGTGACGCTGGAGTCCGGCGGCTGGATGGAACGGCTCCCCGACGGCGCGTACCGGCTGACACTGCGCCCCGCCCACCTGGGGCACACCGCGCTGCGCCAGGCCGGGGTGGGGGAGCGGACCTCACCCCTCCTGGCCGAGGCCGCGCGTGCCGCCGGTGAGGTGGTGAGCATCGCCGTACTGGACAGCGACACGGCCCGGGTCGTGCAGCGCGCCGAACCCGGCCGGGCCCTGCACGCCACGCTGCTCCTGGGCGACCGGCTGCCACTGCACAGCAGTGCCACCGGGCGGCTGCTGTACGCCCTGGCCGACGAGGAGAGCGCCGCCGTGCCGGCCCGGCGGGGGGTCCCGCTGCCGTCGGAGGACGACATCGCGCTCATCCGCGCCACCGGCTGGGCCACCTCGACCGACGACGCCGAGGACGGTGTCGCGGCGCTGGCGGTGCCGCTCTGCCGGGAGGACGGCCGGACCGTCGCCGCGCTCAGCGTCCACGGCCCGCGCGACCGCATCACCTCCGCCGGTGCCCTCGCCGTGCTGCGGCCCCTGACCCACCGCATCGAGCCTCTGCTGCGTCTCGACGGCGCGGCGTTCGGCCTGCGCGCCTGACCGGCCGCGCGGACGGCGCGGCGATCCGCCGCGCACCGGCCGCCACGCCCACGAGGCGTACGGCCGTCGCCACACCGCACGCGGTGTCGCGCACCCGTGCCGCACACCCCCGGCCCACCCGGATGCCGTGGCCCGGCGGTGTGCCGCGCACCGCGTCATGCACGGCGGCGCGGCGCCCGACCCGCGGTACGCACCGGCCGACGCCCTGAACGGTGGCTTTCACCGGTCGCCGCGTTCCTCCGACCGGTGGCGCGACGCCATGTGCCGACACCGAGCCACACAGGCCGACGCCGCATCACACAGGCCGACGTCACACACACAGGCCGACGTCACGACACACAGGCCGGCGCCGCATCACACAGGCCGGCGGCCGGCACCCCGCCACGAGTTGCCCCCCCGCGGCGTCGTGGCTTCCCAGCCCGCGCGCCGCCCCGACTCCCGCGCATCCCGCGCCCGACGACCCCTGCGCACCCCGCGCCCGGCGCCCACGTGGGGCGCTCACCGCCCCATCACCCCGCACCGCCAGGCTCCCCGAGCACCCGAGCACCCGACCCTTCCCCGTGGAAAGGCCCATGACCACACCCACCACCCCCTTCGCCCCGCCCACGCCGAGCCTCGGCCGGTCCCCGGCCCGGTTGCTGCGGCCCGAGCGGCTCGCCCTGCTGCCGCCGACGCGGCTCAGCGCGAGCCGGGCCCTCGTGCACCGCATGACCCGGCAGCGATGGCGTGTCGAGTGCCTGGAATTCGACATCGACGCCGGGTCCAGGGGCCGGGCGCGCTACCGCGTGCACACCCCCTCCGGCCCGTTCGACTTCGTGGCGTTCTCCTTCGCCCCCCGCCTGGAAGGCCGCACCAGCCGCATCGTCGGCACCGACTGGGACATGACCGGCGCCCTCTTCGACGGCACCGCCGACGCGGCCGACCTGGAGCACACCCGCCGCGAACTGCCCAAGCTCTACGCGGGCCGGGCCACCGCCCACACCCTCGTGTGGTGCCGCTCCAACCGCAGCCTGCGCCTGTTCGAGCACGTCGTCGACGCCCTCGCCACCGGCCGGCAGCCCGACGCGCGCCGCCTGTGGGACGTCGGCTACCTGATGCGCAACACCGGTCTCGACGGCAACGGCACCTTCGGCACCCGGTCGTTCGCCGCGCTCCCCGGCAACCACCCGCTGGCCGCGCCCCTGCACGCCCAGATGCTCGCCGCGTACCTGATGCGGGAGTTCGCCGCCGACCTCGCCGAACACCTCGCCCGGCACCGCGGCCCCGACGCGGTCCCCCTGGACGCGGAACTCCGCCGCGGCCTCGGCCTCGGCAACGCCTCCGCGCTCGGCCTGGTCTTCTTCACCGGCAACCACCCCCGGCTCGTCGACCGCTGGCTGGCCCTGCGCGAACAGGCCCTCACCCGGGCGCTGTACGCCCGGCGCGGCGCTCCCCACCTCACCGCGATACGCGACCGCGTCGAACGCACCGTCCGCTTCCACGAACAGGACCCGACCGTCTACGGCGTCTTCGGTTCGCCCACCGGCCTCGGCATCTCCCTGCGCCGCGCCCTGGAGCAACTGGACGCCCTGGCCGAGCCGGCCGCCGACGACGCGCTGCCCCGCCTGTGGACCCGGTGGAACGCCGAACTGGACGAGGCCGCCGTCGAGGCGCTGGCCGGCGTCCTCATCGACAGCGTCCCCGACCTGACCGACCCCCTCGTCGATGAGCAGCGCGTCGACGAGACGCTCACCGCCCGCCCCGAGGAACCCGTCGCCGCGCTCCTCGCCCACCTGGAGGACGCCTACGGCTGGGCGCTCGGCACCGACCTCACCGCACCGGGCGCGCTGCGCCACGTCTGGTACAAGTCGCGCGCCGCCGAGGAGCCGCGCCGCGGCCCCGGAGAAGAGGTGACCGAGGGACTGGACTGGCAGCTCAACCTGCCCCGCGCGCTCCAGGCCCTGGCCCGGGACCTGCGGGCGGCCGACCCCCGCGAGAGCGTGGGCGTCTTCCGCGTGCGCCACCCCGAGCACCGCGACACCGTCACCCGCGTCCAGGGACTCGCCGGCACGGCCCTGCACAGCCCGCACATGAACACCGCCGACGACGCGTTCCTCCCGGTGCACATCGTGCGGTTCCTCAACGCGGCCGTGCACGGCCTGGACAAGACCGCCGACTCGGCCGGACGCAACGTCCTCGGGCTGCTGTTCCACGGCGCCCCCACCCGGCACACCCCGCCCGGCGACCACGGCACCGACTGGGAACTGCCCGCCCGCCCGGCCGCCGCCGCGCACGACGAGGAGCACGCATGACCACTCCCACCCCCGCCTCCGGCCCCACCCCCGCCGACGCCGTACTGGACATCTCCGTACGCGAGCTGCGGCTGATGACCGGCCGCGTCCTGCTCACCACCGCCCTGCCGTCCGGCACGGTCGCCGCGGCCCGCGACCTCGTCGTCACCGCCGAGACCCACGGCCTCGACGGCCTGGCCGGACTCCTCGCCGACCTGCCCGCGCTGCGCGCCGCCCACCACCGGCCCGTACCGGACCCGGACGACCCCCGGGCCTTCCGCATCCCCGCCGGAGCCGGCCGTCCGGCCCTCGCCACCGCCGCCGACCTGCTCGACCTGGCCGTCGCCGGCGCGCTGACCGACGGGGTGGCCAGACTGGCCGCCCCCGGCACCGACTGGGCGGTCCGCGCGCTGGTGCCGCTCGCGGCGCGCCACGGCGTGCTGCTCACCCTCACCCCGGACTCGGTCACCGCCCGCACGGCCCCCGGCGGCCCCGCCACCGGACCCGACGCCGCCGACCTGCGGGCGCTGACCCACGGCGTCCGGGTGCCGGCGGCCCGCTGGCGGCAGGTGGTCGCGGAGGCCGAACTCGCCCTCACCCCCGACAGCCCGCTCTCCCGCACCCACGCCGGGGACTCCGTGTTCGGGCCAGGCGGCGAGATCCTCGCCGAGGCCGGCGAGGACGAACCGGCGGGGGTGGCCTCGTGACGCCGCCGCCGGTCGTCGACGGGCTGCAGTGTGGACCGTACGACCGCGAGGTGTTCGAGCAGCTGCGCGCGGGCGGCGTGCTCTGCGCCACCGCCACCGTGGCCTTCTGGGAGGACGCCGTCGAGACGATGGACGCCCTCGCCGCGTGGCACGACCTGGCGACGGACCACGCCGACCTGGTGCTCCTCGCCCGGGACACCGCCGACATCGGACGGGCCCGCGCCGAGGGCCGGACCGCGATCGTGCTCGGCGCGCAGAACGCCTCCCCGCTCCAGGGCCGGCTCGGCTTCGTCCGCCACTTCCACGCCATGGGGCTGCGGGTGATGCAGCTGACGTACAACAACACCAACGAGCTCGGGGGATCCTGCTACGAGGAGCACGACCCCGGCCTGACCCGCTTCGGGCGCGAAGTCGTCCGCGAGATGAACGCCGCCGGGATGCTGGTGGACCTGTCCCACTCCGGGGAACGCACCCGGCGCGACGCCATCGACCACTCCGCCGTACCCGTGGCCGTCACCCACGCCAACCCCCGCTCCCTGTACGGCCATCCGCGCAACGTCGACGACGCCACCCTGAAGGCGCTGGCCGCCCGCGACGGCGTTCTCGGACTGGCGACGTACCGGTCCATCTCCGGCCGGTACGCCGGGACACTGGACGACTGGTGCGCGATGGTCGCCCGCACCGTCGACCTGATGGGCGTGCGGCACGTCGCCGTCGGCACCGACCTCAGCCCGAAGGCCGGGCCCGCCGAGTTCGCCTGGATGCGCAAGGGCCGCTGGACCCGCGGCGCACAGCGCGGCGCCGACCTGTCCCCGGGGGACGGCGACACCACGGAGTGGCTCACCGACGCCCGCGGCCTAGCCCGCGTCGCGGACCGGCTCACCGGGCGGTTCGGCTTCACCGCCGCGGAGGCGGAGGCCGTCGTCGGCGGCAACTGGCTCCGGCTGTACGGGACGGCTTTCATCCCGTACGGCGGCTGAACCGGGCCCTCAGCGACAGCTGACCCGAGCCCTCAGCGACAGCTCGACCGGGCCCTCAGCGACAGCTCGACCGGGCCGGGCGGCACCGCTGCCACGGACCGCCCGGCCCGCATCCGCCCACCGACGGCCGCCCCGTCCTCCGCGCCGCGGAGACGGGGCCGCCCCCGCACCGAAAGGCCGACGGGCCATGACATCCGAGCAGAGTCAGCAAGGTCCGGGCACCTCAGCCCCGGGCACCACCGCCGTCGCCGACGCCTCCCCGCCCGACACCGCCGCACGGCTCACCGCACGCGTCGACCGGCTCCCCATGACCCGGTTGCAGGGCCGCATCCTCGCCCAGGGCGGCCTCAGCACCACACTGGACGGTCTCGACCTGGGCATCATGTCGTTCCTGCTGCCGCTGATCACCACGGCGTTCGCACTGAGCGGCTCCGAACAGGGACTGATCGCGAGCGCCACCCTCGCGGGCGCGTTCGCCGGCGACCTGGCCCTCGCCCTGGCCGGCAACCGCCTCGGCCGCAAACCCCTGCTGCTGTGGTCCCTCGTCCTCTACAGCGGCTGCACGCTGCTCTCCTCGCTCGCGCCCGACTACACGGTGCTCCTGGTCCTGCGCTTCCTCGCCGGAGTGGGCGTCGGCGTCAACGTCAACATCGTCATCCCCTACCTCGCCGAGTTCGCGCCGAAGAAGGCCCGCGCCGCCTACGTCGGCTCCCTGGCCGGGTTCTTCGGCCTCGGCTACGTCCTGGCCGCGCTCATCGGCACGTTCGTCGTGGCCCGCGTCGACCACGGCTGGCGGTGGGGCCTGGTGCTGGTCGGGCTGCCCGTCGTCCTCGCCCTGTGGTGGCGCCGCAGTCTGCCGGAGTCCCCGAGGTACCTGCTGCTCAAGGGACGCGACGCGGAGGCCGAGGCGGTCGTCGCCGAACTGGAGGAACAGGTGCGGCGACGCACCGGACGGCCCCTGCCCGACCCCGAACCCTCCCCGGCGGCCGACCGCGCCACCGATCTGAGCGCGGCACGGCAGTTCGCCGCCCTCTGGCAGGGCCCGTACATCCGGCAGACCGTCGTCACCTGGACCATGTTCTTCATCGCCAGCTTCGCCTACTACGGCTTCCTGACGTTCCTGCCGAGCATGCTCCTGGACCGCGGCATGAGCATCAC
Organism: Streptomyces sp. CRN 30; assembly: GCF_034105845.1. Classification (NCBI taxonomy): domain Bacteria; kingdom Bacillati; phylum Actinomycetota; class Actinomycetes; order Kitasatosporales; family Streptomycetaceae; genus Streptomyces; species Streptomyces sp. CRN 30. The sequence goes on from NZ_JAVRHI010000091.1 coordinate 59,946, forward strand.
CGACAGCTTCGGCTACGCGCTGCTGGTGGAGATCGCCCAGGTCGCCGGCTACTACCCGGCGGCGTGGCTCGCCGACCGCACCGACCGCAAATGGTCCATCGTCACCTGCCTCGCCGCCTCCACCGTCTGCGCCTACCTGGTGTCTCAGGCCGGCGGCGACACGGCGGTCCTCGTCCTCAGCATCCTGCTGGGCTTCTTCCTCAACGGCCTGTACGCCCCGCTGTACACCTACCTCCCGGAGGTCTACCCGACCGCACTGCGCTCGATGGCCGCCGCGACCTCCGATGCGTTCAGCCGCGTCGGCGGCATCACCGCACCCATGATCATCGGCACTATGTACGCCTCGCTGCGGTTCACCGGTGTCTTCACGCTGATCTGCGTGGTCCTCGCCGCGGGCTGCGTGGTGACCCTCGCCCTGTCGACCTCCACCAAGGGCCGGTCCCTCGAAGCGCTCTCCGGATGACCCGCACACCGGGGACGGCGACGGAAAACGGGGTGCGCCGCCGTCCCCGGTGCTGCCAGGCTGCGCCGGTGAACCGCGAACAGATCTCCGCCCTCGCCCACACCGGACACCCGGTCAAGGCCCCGCTCGACGACGACTCCGTACACCGGCTCCTGGACCGCGCCGTCCGGCGCGGGGACGCGCGCGTGCTCGACCTCGGCTGCGGCACTGCCGAATGGCTTCTGCGGGCCCTGGCCGACCACCCGGACCTGCGCGCCGAGGGCGTCGACACCTCCGCGGACTCCCTGGCGCGGGCCCGCCGCGAGGCCGACGCGCGCGGCGTCGGCGACCGCCTCGTCCTGCACCACGCGGACGCCGCGGAGTTCACCGCGTCGCGGCCGTTCGACGTGGTGCTCAGCGTCGGCGCCACCCATGCCTTCGGCGGACTGCTCCCCACCCTCGCCGCGGCCCGCGGCCACCTCGCCCCCGACGGCACCGTCCTGATCGGCGAGGGCTTCTGGGAGAACGCGCCCACCGCCGAGGCCGTCGCGCTCCTCGGCGACCTCACCGATCTCGCGACCACCGTGGACCGCGTGGCCGCCGACGGCTGGACCCCCGTCCACGGCCATGTCAGCACCTGGGCCGAACGGGACGCCTACGAATGGTCGTTGTGGGGCGCGCTGGCCGAATGGGCCCTGGACCGCCCCGACGGACCCGACAGCGCGGAAGCACTGCGGACGGCCGCCGACCGCCGCGCCGAGTGGCTCACCACCTACCGGGACGCCTTCGGCTTCCTCACCCTCGTACTGCGCCGCACCCCGCGCTGACGCCCTCCGCCCCGTCCGCCCGCGGAAATCACGCCGCCCGGAACGCGACATGGCCGGACGGCCGTCTGGAGCCGGGCGCACGGACGGTCTAAGGTGGTCGGGCGCGACAGTGGCCCCCTGCCCCCGGGTCCGGAGAGACCCTTGAACCAGCAGGGAAACCGGCGTCCCGACTCCGCGAACGGTCCTGCGGGACCCGGTCCCTCGATCTCCCGGCCCGTTCGAGTGGGGCGTAACTTCCGCACGCCCCGGGTGCCGTGAGGTCGATCCCGCGTGCGGTGCCCGCGTCGGGACGCGAGCACCCCGCGCAGGGCGGCCGTCGCTAACGCCGACCGCTGGCGTCGGCCGCCCTATCACCTGCCCCGAGCCCGCCCCGCACCGTCCGCGCGACCGGCGGCACGGCCGCCGCCGCACCGCGCACCACCAGAACGAGACAGCACAGCGCCACCACCGCCACGGCGGACAGCATCACCGGGTACGACAGCCACTCCGAGAACAGCGCCAGCACGGTCGGCAGCAGGAAACCCGAGTAGGCGAGCGCGTAGTACAGGCCCGTCAGACCCGCCAGATCCTCCGCGTCCGCCATCCGCTGCACCTCGAGCAGCCCGGAGACCACCGCGATGCCGTAGGCCGCGCCCAGGGTGACGGCCGCCGCCACGGCCAGCCACGGGGAACGCGCCACCGCGTTCAGCGCGCACAGCACGGTACCGAGCAGCATCAGCGCCATCGCCACGACACCGGCACGCCCCTTGCCGCCGCCCGCCCGCCGCAACCGCGCCGCCAGGGGCTGCACGGCCGCGCCGGTGCCCAGGGTCAGCACCGTCAGCGCCGTCGCGTAGGCCAGACCCCAGTGGCCGACCCGCGTCCGCACCAGCTGCGGCATCACCGCGTACGCCAGCCCTGCCGCGCCGAACACCCAGGGCGCCATCGGCAGCACCACCAGCCGGAAGCGGCGCCGCGCCGGAGCGGGGACCCGCAGGTCGGCCAGCAGCCCCCGCAGCAGCCCCCGCTCCGGGGCGCCCGCCGCCGCGTCGGCCACCCGGGTCTCCGGCACCCGCAGCAGCAGCACCGGTACGGCCACGGTGATCAGGACGTGCACGATGTACGGCGTCACCATGGGCCACGGTCCCCACTGCGCCAGCGCGCCCGCCACCCCCGCGCCCAGGGCGAAGCCCGCCGTCTGGCAGAGCGCGGCCCGGCGCGCGGCGAGCCCCGGGCCGGCGCCGGTGGACAGTTCCTTCACCCAGGAGCTGCCCACCGACATGGCGACGCCGACCGCGATCCCCGTCAGCAGCCGGCCCGCGTAGATCGGCCAGGCGCCGTCGGTGCCGAAGCACAGCACCACACTGGCGAGCGCGGAGGCGACGGTGCCCAGCAGCAGCACCGGCCGGCGGCCCCGCCGGTCCGACAGCGGGCCGCCGAGCAGCAGACCGGGCACCAGACCGACGACGTAGGCCCCGAGGAACGCGTCGACGCTGAGCGCCGAATAGCCGCCTTGGTCGCGGTACATGAGCAGCAGCGGGGTGAACTGGTTGCCGCCCCAGCCGCAGACGAACATCGCGGCGGCGACGGGCCGCCACGCGCCCCTGGGTGTCTCTCGCATGGTGAAGGTGGTTCCTCGTGCGTCGTGCGTCGTGCCTTGTGCTCTGTGCCCTGTGCGTCGTGCCTCGTGTTCAGCCGGCGTCGTGCCGTCCCGGCGCGCCGTGGGTGGCGGCCAGGTGCGCGCGCAGCGCGGCGTCGAACGACTCCGGCCGTCCGGCCGTCAGATGGGCCAGCAGCGTCTCGTGCTCGTCGGCCAGCACGGCCAGCCGCTGCGGCCGGGGCCACAGCGCGGAGACGCTCATCCGGCGCTGCCGGTCACCGAGGGTGGCGTAGAAACGGCCGGCGAGCCGGTTGCCCGACGCCTCGACGATGCCCCGGTGGAACGCCTCGTCCACCGCGGCGAACCCGTCCACGTCCGCGGTCCGCGCGAGGGCGCGCTGCCGGTCGATCAGCTCCCGCAGACGGTGCTCGGCGTCGGTGCCGAGGCCGTCGCGGGCGATGCGCTGCGCGGCGGACAGCTCCAGTGCCTGCCGCAGCTCCAGTACGTCCGCTGCCTCCCCGGCGGGCACCGGCACCACCACGGCACCGCGCTTGGGGTGCAGGGCCAGCAGCTCCTCGGCCTGGAGGCGCAGGAACGCCTCGCGGACCGGTGTCCGGCTGACCCGGACCCGCTCGGCGATCTCGCCCTCACTGATCAGTGAACCGGCGACCAGCTCCCCGCTGAGGATGAGTTCCTTGGTCACCGCGTACGCCGTCTGGGCGGCCGACACGCGCCCTGCTCCCTCGGTCATGGACCGACCCTAACACCTATGCATACATCCTTGTATCTATGGTTGCGTGGCAGGCGGGGAAGGGGGGAGCGAGGGGGAAGCCAGGGCTCGTGCCCTCAGACCGAGCCGCGGACCACGACCCGCGCCGACGGCGGGCGCAGCCCCTCCGTGCCGAGGTCCAGGGCGAGCCGCGCGCTGAGCCGGCCGTGCGCCTCCGCGTCGATGGCGACGGTGGTGAGCGGCGGTGTGACATGGACGCCGTAGCCGTTGTCGTCGAAGCCGATCACGGCGACGTCCTCGGGGACCCGGCGGCCGAGGCCGCGCAGCGCGGTCAGGACGCGCAGGGCGACGTCGTCGCTGAACCCGGCGATCGCGGTCACCTCCGGCACCCCGGCCAGCAGTGCCCCGACGGCCCGCGCGCAGTCGGCCGGGTCCTGCGGGACGGCGAAGGACTCCGGTACGGGAACGCCCAGTTCCCGCGCGGCCTGTCCGGTGAAGGTCAGCCGGGCCTCGGCCAGCGGCGACCCCGGGTCCGGCAGCCCCACGGCGACCCGGGTGTGGCCGTGCTCCGCCAAGTGCCGCAGTTGCAGCGCCGTGTGGGCGGCGAGGCCGTCCCGCCAGCCGCCGCCCATGTCGTCGAGTCCGCGGCCGGTCAGATACGCCTCGCCGAAGCGGATCACCGCGCGCGGGGCGATGGCGTCGAGCACCTGCTGGGTGGATTGCGGGGTGTCATGGCCGTAGCGGACGAGCAACACGTGGTCGTGCGCGGCCAGTTCGGTGTCGAGGCCGCGGACGTAGCTGCGGGAGTACCGGCCCTCCAGCTCCGCGTCGATGTTCAGGACGACGACCCGCGACGTCCCCTCGCGCAGGGCGCGGGCGACACCGTGCGGCACGTACCCGAGGTCGCGGGCGGCCTGCTTCACCCGGTCGCGGGTGGCTGCCGAGATGGACTGGCGGGGGTCGTCGTTGAGGACGAAGCTCACGGTCGCGCGGGACACGCCGCTGGCCGCCGCCACGTCCTTGAGCGTGACTCTTCCGGAACTGCCCATCACCCCTGCTCCGATGCGGTCGGCGCACCACGCTTCCTGTAGGGCGGCGCTCAGCCGTCATTGTAGGGAGACCCCGGGTCGCCCGGCGGGAAAGCTCCGGTCGGCACTCGCCTGCGGGGAGCGCGCTCTGCTAGCGTGCGCTAAATCGTTCTAGCTCTCCCGAGGGACAGTGTGGACGGTTGCTAGATCGATTTAGTAACCGTCGGTCACTGTCCCCCGGAAGCTCGGAGAGGAGCCGTATGACCAGCCCCAGCCTTCAGGACGGCATCGACCGGGCCGGATCGCCCGTCGGCCTGCTCTGGCAGCCGGGCGCGGAGCCCTGGACGCCGGAGGTCGTGGACCGCGAGTTCGCCGGCTGGCGTGCCGAGCAGCGTGCCTGGCACGAGGGGGTCGCGCTGCTCGACCTCTCGCACCACATGTACGACCTCTGGATCGAGGGCCCGGACGCCACCCGCGTCCTCGCGGAGTACGGCGCCAACAACTTCGAGAAGTTCGCCGTCGGCCAGGCCAAGCAGTACGTCCCGGTGACCCGGCACGGCCACATCGTCACCGACGGCATCCTCGCCCGCGAGGCCGAGCACGCCTATGTGCTCAGCGGCGTCCCCGCCGCCCAGCACTGGGTGCGGTACCACGCCGAGCGGGAGGGGTACGACGTCTCCTTCGCCACCGACCCGTCCTCCGCGTTCCGCCCCGGCGGCGCCGACCCGACACTGTTCAGGTACCAGATACAGGGCCCCCTGGCACTGGAGCTGATCGCACGGGTCCTCGGCGGACCGGTCCCTGAGACCAAGTTCTTCCACTCCACGCCGGTCACCCTGGACGGCCGCCCGGTCAGGGCGCTCCGGCACGGCATGGCGGGACAGGCCGGCTACGAGTTCATCGGCCCCTGGGAGCACGCCGCGTACGTGCACGAGGCGTTCCTGAAGGCCGGTGAACCGTTCGGCCTGGTCCGGGTCGGCGCCCTCGCGTACGCGACGCCGAGCGTGGAGAGCGGCTGGATACCCTCACCGGTCCCCGGCATCTACTCCGACCCCGACCTGGCCGCCTACCGCCGGTGGCTCCCGCTCTTCGGCATCGAGGGCAGACGCCCGCTCCACGGCAGCTACTACTCCCCGGACATCGAGGACTACTACGTCTCCCCGTACGAACTCGGCTACGGCAAGATGATCCACTTCGGCCACGACTTCCACGGCCGGGACGCCCTGCTCGCCGCGGCCGGGGACACGGGCCTGCGCACGAAGGTGACCCTCGTCCTCGACCCCGACGACGTGCGCCGCGTCCTGGGCGGCGGCGCGGACCCGGGGTTCGTCCTCAGCTACGCGCGGCACCGGGTGGAGACCCCGGCGGGCCTCGCCGGGGTCACCATGCAGAGCGCGTCCATCGACCCGGTCGGCACCGTCCTCGCCCAGGCGCTGATCGACCCGGCGTACGCCGCTCCCGGCACCGAGGTCACCGTGGTCTGGGGCGAACACCCCGGCCCCGGTACCGACCCCGACGCCGACCTGGGCTTTCCCCGCATCCGCGGCACCGTCCGGCCGAGCCCCTTCGACCGGCACGCCCGCACCGCGTACCGCCGCGACGCCTGACACCACCGTGCCCCGCCCACGACCGCTGAACCTCCGGTCATCCGGTCCTCCGGTCTTCGGTCATCCGGTCATCCGGTCTTCGGTCCTCTTCCCGACCCTGAACTCTTTCTCGGCCCTTCGACGAGGAGCACGATGAATCCTCTCGGCACAGCCCCGGCGGCGGTCGGCACGCCACCGCTGGCGGACTTCTCCCTGGAGATGACCGGCAAGGACGTACCCGCGCTGGCGGACGTGGCCGGCACCGTCCCGCCGGGCACCCGCGTCAACGTCACCTTCCTCGGCACCGAGGACCTCGCGACACGGCTCGCCGCGGCCCGCGCGGTGAAACGGCTCGGCTTCGTGCCGGTGCCGCACATCTCCGCCCGCCGCCTCGCCTCCCGCGCGGAGTTCGAACGGTTCCTCGCCGCGCTGCGCGCCGACGGCACCGGCGACGAGGTCCTCACCGTCGGCGGCGACCCCGCCCGGCCCGAGGGTCCCTACGCCGACTCCCTGGCCTTGATCGAGTCCGGACTGCTCCAGCGCTACGGCGTGCGGCGCGTCGGGATCAGCGGCTACCCCGAGGGTCACCCGGCCATCGACGAGGACGTGCTGTGGTCGGCGCTGCGCGACAAGAGCGCGGCGCTGGCGGCAGGCGGGCTGGAGGGCGGGATCGTCACCCAGTTCGGCTTCGACGTCGACCCCGTGCTCGCCTGGATCGAGCGGCTGCGCGGCGACGGCACCACCCTGCCCGTGCGCATAGGTGTCCCGGGCCCGGCGGGGGCGCGGCGGCTGCTGTCCTACGCCGCCCGGTTCGGCGTCGGTACCAGCGCCTCGATCGTCAGGAAGTACGGCCTGTCCCTGACCAACCTGATGGGCACGGCCGGTCCCGACCGCTTCCTGCGCGCCCTGGCCGAGGGGTACGACCCGGGACGGCACGGCGACGTGAAGATCCACTTCTATACGTTCGGCGGGCTGAAGGCCACCTCCGAGTGGATCGCCCGGGTCGGGAAGGAGACGTGCGCGTGAGCGCCACCCGGGCCTCGCTGCTCGTCCAGGGGGCCGACGCCACCGGCATCGTCGCGGCGGTGACCGGCGTCCTCGGCCGGCACGGGGCCAACATCGTCTCCCTCGACCAGTACTCCGACGATCCGCGGGGCGGTGCCTTCTTCCAGCGCACCGTCTTCGGCCTCGACGGTCTCGCGGCCGTCCGCCCCGCGCTCACCGCCGACCTCGACGAGGAACTGGTGAAGCGGTACGGCCTCACCTGGACCCTGCGCGACCTCTCCGTGCCCAAGCGTGTGGCGATCTTCGCGTCCCGGTCCGACCACTGCCTGCTCGACCTGCTCTGGCGCCACCGCCGGGGCCAACTGCCCGTCACCGTCGCCATGGTGATCTCCAACCACCCCGACACCGCCGAGGAGGTGCGCGGCTTCGGCATCCCCTTCTTCCACGTCCCGTCCGCGGGCCCGGACAAGTCGGCCGCGGAGGCCGAACACCTCAAGCTGCTCAAGGACAACGTCGACTTCGTCGTCCTCGCCCGCTACATGCAGATCCTCTCCGGCGACTTCATCGAGAGGGTCGGTGTGCCGATCATCAACATCCACCACTCCTTCCTGCCCGCCTTCGTCGGCGCCGGCCCCTACGCCAAGGCCAAGGAGCGCGGTGTGAAACTGGTCGGCGCCACCGCGCACTACGTCACCGAGGAACTGGACGAGGGGCCCATCATCGAGCAGGACGTCGTCCGGGTCTCGCACGCCGACACCGCCGCGGACCTGGCCCGGCGGGGCGCCGACGTCGAACGTGCCGTGCTCTCCCGCGCGGTGCTCTGGCACGCGGAGGACCGGGTCGTCCGCGACGGCAGGCAGACGATCGTGTTCGCCTGAGCCCGAGCCCGAGCCCGAGCCCTCCCCAGGGCAGGGGCTCGGGGCAGAGGCTCGGACCGGGACCGGTTCTCACCACCGAGCCTCACCCTGAAGTTGAGATCGAGGGTCGGACCGTGTCCGACGCGCGGGGCGCCGTCTTTGCCCGCGTGGTCACCCCTGGCAGGCTCGCCCTCATGCGTGAACCGTTCCGCCTGTCCGGTCCTGCCACCCCCACGAGGCGGACGGCGTCGCTCGCGGCGCCGGTCCTGCTCCTGACCAGCCTGCTCGCGGGCTGCGCCGACGCCGCCGGCAGACCGGCCGCCCCGACCGCCCCGGCCGTCACCGCCACCACGGCGGCACGGGCCACCGACCACTCCCTCGCCGCGGTGGAGCGGCGGTACGACGACGCCCGGCTCGGCGTGTACGCGCTGGACACGGGCACCGGCCGCACGGTCACGTACCGGGCGGACGAACGGTTCGCGCACTGCTCCACGTTCAAGGCACTCACCGCCGGCGTGCTGCTGCGCAGTGCCACGGACGAGCGGCTCGACGAGGTCGTCCACTACGGGCCTGAAGACCTCCTGGAGCACGCGCCGGTCACCTCCCGACACGTCGGCACCGGCATGCGGCTGAGCGCCCTCGTGGACGCCTCGATCCGCTACAGCGACAACACGGCCGCCAACCTGATCACGGAGGAACTCGGCGGCCCCGCGAAGGTCGAGGCGGCCCTGCGCGACCTCGGTGACACCACCACCCGTATCGACCGCGTCGAACCGGACCTCAACGAGGCCGTGCCCGGTGACGAACGGGACACCAGCACCCCGCGCGCGCTCGCCACCGACCTGCGCCACCTCCTCCTCGGGGGCTGGCTCCCGGCGGACCGGCGCGAGACGCTGCGCGACCTGATGGCCCGCAACACGACCGGTGACCCGTACGTCAGGGCCGGGGTGCCGAAGGGCTGGAAGGTCGAGGACAAGACCGGGGCCGGCGGCTACGGCACGCGCAACGACATCGCCGTCGTGCGCCCGCCCGGCGGCTCCCCGATCGTCATCGCCGTGCTGTCCGACCGCGGCGCCGAGGACGCCCCGTCCGACGACGCGCTGATCGCGGACGCCACGGAGGCGGTCGTCGCCGCGCTCCGCTGAGGACGCCGCGTCCGGCCCCGTCCGTTCTGGACTTGCCGGTCCAATTTCCGCTGAGCAGAGTGGCTCCCGCGGCCCAGGCGCTGGGCCGTTGTCCGACAGGGCGGCCGGATGGTCCGGCCGCCCGGCAGGCGAAGGGGAAGGCCACGGCATGAGTGAGCGACTGCGGAACAGGACGGCGCTGGTCACGGGGTCGACCAGCAACATCGGGCGGGCCATCGCCGAGGCGTTCGCCGCCGAAGGGGCGCACGTCCTCGTCTCGGGGCGGGACGCGGAGCGCGGCGCGCGGGTCGTGGAGGGCATCCGGGCCGTCGGCGGGCGGGCCGACTTCGTGGCCGCCGACCTCGACGGCAGCGCGGCGGCCTCCCGCGATCTCGCCGAGCGCGCGCGGGAGACGCTGGGCGGCAGGATCGACATCCTGGTCAACAACGCCGGGATCTACCCGGCGGCCCCCACCGCCGGCACCGACGAGCGGACCTTCGACCGGGTCTACGCGGTGAACGTCAAGGCGCCCTTCTTCCTCACCGCCGCCGTCGCGCCCGCGATGGCCGCGGCGGGCGGCGGGACGATCGTCAACCTCGGGTCGTGGGTGGCCCGGCTCGCCACCCCGCTCGGTGCGCTGTATGCCTCCAGCAAGGGGGCGATGGAGACGCTGACGCGGGGCTGGGCCGCCGAGTTCGGCCCGCTGGGCGTACGGGTCAACGCCATCTCGCCCGGCGTGATCCTCCCGCCGACGCCGGAGGGCGCCGAGCCGCACCCGGGGCTGGTCATGATGAAGGGCACACCGGCCGGCGGCGTCGGCACCCCGGACGCCGTCGCGCACGCCGCGGTCTGGCTGGCGAGCGATGAGGCCGCGTTCGTCCACGGCACCGTGGTGGACGTCGACGGCGGCCGGGCGGGCGTGGCCGTGATCGCCGCCTGACCGCCCCGGTACGCGAGCCACGCCGGGAGCGCTCCGAGCCGGTCACACGCCGTCGACGCGCTCGGTCGTGCGGTCCGCCGAGTCGTACGCGCGGGCGGCGGTCCACCGGCCGGCCAGGACGCCGTCCGGCGCGGCGGAGTCCCGGAACAGGGCATCGTGCAGGACCTCGTCGGAGTCGGGCCAGGCGGCGCCCCGGCCGCGGCCCAGCGTGACGTGCGGGGCCCAGCGGTCGGGGGCGAGCAGCGGGTTCGGCGGTCCGTCCGGGTCGCTCGCGGTGCCGCGCAGGGTCCGCCAGACCGTCTCCTGGAGGCGGAGGAGCGCGTCGTCGGGCCGGACGCGCCAGGCCAGTACGCGCGTACGGCCGGTGAACCGCACCGTGCCGTCCAGGCGCAGGGGGAGGGGCAGCACCGCCAGCGCGCGGCGCAGACCGTCGCGGGTCTCCGGCGGCAGCGTCGCGGCCGTGCCGAGCGTGAGGTGCGGACGGTTGGTCGGGTGACGGTGCGCGGCCTGGCTCGGCAGGCCCGCCGCGCGCAGCCGGCGCCACACCTCCACGACGGCCCGCTCGGTCACCGGGTCGGGCAGAAGCTCCACGCTGTGCACCCCGTGAGCGTACGGCCGCCCCGGCCCCGGCGCGCGCGGGCGACAGGGCCTAAAATCCTCGGCATGCCGCTGACCCCCGAGGACGTGGAACGGTTCGAGAGCGCCAGGCCGCGTCTGGAAGCCCTCGCCTACCGCCTCCTCGGCTCCGTGGGCGAGGCCGAGGACGCCGTGCAGGAGACGTTCCTGCGCTGGCAGGGCGCCGACGTCGAGGCCGTCCGTGTCCCCGAGGCGTGGCTGACGAAGGTGCTCACCAACCTGTGCCTCAACCAGCTCACCTCGGCCCGCGCCCGCCGCGAGACCTACGTCGGCGAGTGGCTGCCCGAACCGCTGCTCGCCGGTGATCCGATGCTCGGCCCGGCCGACACCGCCGTACAGCGCGAGTCGGTCTCGTACGCGGTCCTCACCCTGATGGAGCGGCTGACCCCGCACGAGCGGGCCGTGTACGTGCTGCGGGAGGCATTCGGCTACCCGCACCGGGAGATCGCCGGCATCGTCGGCCTCAGCGAGGCGGCCAGCCAGCAGATCCTGCACCGCGCCAAGCGGCACCTCGACGCGGGCCGGCCCCGCCGGGAGATCGACGCCGCGGCCGCCCGGCGGGTCGTCGAGGAGTTCCTGGCGGCCGCGACCAGCGGACGGACCGAACTGCTCGTGGAACTGCTCACCACCGACGCCGTCGCGATCGGCGACGGCGGCGGGCAGGTACCGGCCCGCACCAAGGCGTTCGAGGGTGCCACGGCCGTCGCGCGGTTCATGCGCGGGCTGTTCAAGCCCGCCGCGGCCAAGCGCAACCTGGTCGGCGGTTCGCCCGAGGTGTACCTCACGAGCGCCAACGGGGGCCCGGCCGTCGTCGCGGTCGTCGAGGGCCGGGTCGTCGGCGTCATGTGCCTGGAGATCACCGACGAGGGCATCGCGGCGTTCCGCAACCAGGTCAACCCCGACAAGCTCCGGCGCGCGACCGGCACGTGGGCGGCCGGCGACCACGGAAAGCCGCTGTTCCACGCGTTCTGACCGCGGACGACGGGGCATGTGATCCAGTTCACAGGCGAACCCTGTCAGGAAGGCGTGGGCCGCCCGGTTCAGGTGGTGCAACCGCGCAGACAGGAGCAGCAGCATGCAGCACCGCATCATCGTCCTCGGCGCCGGATACACCGGAGCCACCGTCGCCGGCCGCCTCGCCAGGCGGCTGCGCTCCGACGAGGTCGCCGTCACCCTCGTCAACGCCGAACCCGACTTCGTGGAACGCGTCCGCATGCACCAGCTCGTGGTGGGCCGGGACCTGCGGCCCCGGCCCCTCGACGCGATGTTCGCCGGCACCGGGGTCGCGCTGCGGATCGCCCGCGTCACCGGCGTCGACACCGACCGCGGGACGGTCGCCGTCACCGACGCCGACGGCCGTTCGGAGGAGCTGGAGTACGACACCCTCGTGTACGCGCTCGGCAGCGGCCGGGACGACCACGCCGTCCCCGGTGTCGCCGAGCACGCCCACGACATCGCGAGCCGCCCCGGAGCGCTCCGGCTGCGGGAGCGACTGGCCGGACTCGCCGCCGGGCGGCCCGTGGTCGTCGTCGGCGGCGGCCTCACCGGCGTCGAGGCCGTCACCGAGATCGCCGAGGCCCGCCCGGACCTGGACGTCACCCTCGCCGTGCGCGGCGGACTCGGCGACCGGCTCTCGGACCGGGGCCGCCGGCACCTGCGCGCGGTGTTCGACGGGCTCGGCATCACCGTGCGCGAACACACCGCCGTCACACGCGTCGAGGCCGGCCGCGTCCGCACCGGCGACGGCGAGGACCTCCCCGCCGACGTCACCGTGTGGACGGCCGGCTTCGCGGTCCACCCGATCGCGCGGGCCACCACCCTGGAGGTCGGCGAGAGCGGACAGATCGTCGTCGACCGGACCATGCGGTCGGTGTCGCACCCCGACGTGTACGCCGTCGGCGACGCCGCCCTCGCGACCGGCCCCGGCGACAAGCCGCTGCGCATGTCGTGTGCCTCCGGAACACCCGCCGCGTGGCAGACGGCCGACGCCATCGCCGCGCGCCTGACCGGCGGGAAGCTGCCCGACATCCCGATCCGCTACTTCAACCAGTGCGTGTCCCTCGGCCGCGCGCAGGGCCTCATCCAGTACGTCACCGCCGACGACCGCTCGGTCGGCGCGGCGCTGACCGGCCGGTTCGCCGCCCTCTACAAGGAACTGGTCTGCAAGGGCGCGGCCTGGAGCGTCGCCCACCCGACCCTGGGCGTGCCGGTGCGCCGCCGCCGGCTGCTGCCCGGGAACATCCGCGAGGACGGGGCGGGCGAGCCGGTCGGCACGGTCGAGGCGTCGGCCTGACGCGAGAAGACGGGGCCCTGTCGTTCTGTGAGCGTTTCATTGCGTTCTCGTGGCAGGGGTGCCGGAAGGGGCGGCGGGCGGGGCAGGGTGTGACCGGCACCCACCCCGCCCGGCACCCACCCCGCCCGGCCGCCCGCCCCCGCAAGGAGCCCTTCCCATGACCACCACCCGCAGGACCTTCGCCGCCCTCGCGGCCGGCGCCGCCCTCTCCGCCGCCGTCCCGGCGGGCACCGCGCGGGCGGCCGGGGACCGGCGCCGCGGACACCTCCTCGCCGGGGACGACTTCCGCCACGGGCTGCGCAAGTGGGCCGTCGAACTGGAGGCGGGCGGCACCGTCACCGCCGGCCGCGGCGTCCTGGAGATCGACGTCCCCGCCGGGGCGACCGTCTGGTTCAGGCAGCGGCTGTCCGGGCCGTACACACTGGAGTACACCGCCACACCGGTCGCCGAGGGCGGTGCCAACGACCGGGTCTCGGACCTCAACAACTTCTGGAACGCCACCGACGTACGCTCCCCGCACGACCTGTTCGCCACCCGACGCGGCGGCGCCCTGGCCGAGTACGACCTGCTGCGCACGTACTACGTCGGCTACGGCGCCAACGGCAACACCACGACCCGGCTGCGCCGCTACGTCGGCGAGGCGGGGGTGCGCCCGCTGATCCACGACTACACCGAACCGCTGCTCGTCCCCGGCGCTCCCCACCACGTCCGGATCGTCTCCGACGGATCGGCCGTCCGCTGGTGGAACAACGGCCGCCTCGTGTTCCACCACGACGACCCGGAGCCGTACACGGCGGGTCACTTCGCCTTCCGGACCACCTGGAGCCACTTCCGCGTCAGCGACTTCCGGGTCCGGCGGCTGCCGTCCCGCACCCGCTGATCCACCGGCCGGCGGACCGGACCACCTGGTTACGATGGCGCCCATGGACGATGCTCAGCGCCGGACGCCGGCACTGCCCGGCGGCACCCGCTACGTCGCGACCCGCCACGGGCGGATCGCCTACTCGGACACCGACCCGGAGGGGACGTCCCCCGGGACACCGCTGCTCTTCGTGCACGGCAACTCGTCCTCGCGCAAGGTGTTCCACGCCCAGCTCGCCGACGACTTCGGGCCGCGACGGCTGCTCGCCCTCGACCTGCCGGGCCACGGCGAGTCCGACGACGCGACGGACCCCGCGGCCGCGTACACGCAGCGGGGCTACGCCGCGACGATCACCGAATTCCTCGGCACCCTGGGCGTCGACCGGGCCGTCGTCGTCGGCTGGTCGCTCGGCGGGCACATCGGCCTGGAGCTGATCCCGCTCTTCCCCGGCCTGGCCGGCCTGGTCGTGACCGGTACGCCGCCCGTCAACCGGGAGACCCTCGCCGACGGCTTCCTGCCGGCCCTCGGCCACGCGGGCGCCGAGCACATCACGCCCGCGCAGGCGGCGGAGTTCGCCGGGCAGATCTCCGTGACCCCGCCGCCCGCCTGGGTCGTCGACGACGTGACCCGGACCGACGGCCGGGCCCGCCGCCTGATGTTCGAGTCCTTCGCCGCCGGCCGGGACTCCGACCAGAAGGAACTCGTCGCCGTGTCGCCCGTCCCGCTCGCCGTCATCGACGGACGCGACGACCCCTTCATCAACCACGCCTACGTGGCGTCCCTGCCGTACGCCGCACTGTGGCGCGGTGCCCCCACGCTGCTGGAGGGGAGCCGCCACGCCTCCTTCCTGGAGGCCCCCGCCGCCTACGACGACCTCCTTCGCGCCTTCCTGACCGACCACGGCCTCTGACCGACGGCACGGCCGCCGTCACTCCAGGGTGCCGACCCGGAACACGGTCGTGTACACCCGCTCCTCGTCCGGTGCGAGGAACGTCATCGAGCCGTCGTCACGAGCCGCCTGCTCCCCCTGCACATGGTGGGTGGAGGGTTCAAAGCCCACTGCGTAGGCCCCTTCGCGCAGATGCAGCCACTGGAAGAAGTACGGGAACCGCGCCGTGTCGATCTCCAGCTCGAAGAAGACCCCGAGACGTTCGTTGACCAGCCGGGGCCGGACCAGACCGGCCTCGTCCGGCTTCAGCTCGTGCTCGTAGACCTGCTCCACGAACCCCGGCAGCGGACCCGGCATAACGGTGTGCGGGACGCCCTGCTCGGCGACGCTGTCGCTCTGCCACAGGGTGCGGGCGAGCGGCATCTCGTAGCGCGCGCCCTCGTCCAGGAACGGCCAGCCGATGTTGACGTGGTACAGGTACATGTGCGGAGTCGGGTCGAAGCCGGCGTTGCGCACCCGGTCGGTCAGCCGGATCTCCGTACCGCCCAGGTCGGCCTCGATGCGGCGGGTGAGCCGCAGGTGTTCGCCGAAGATCGCGGCCTGCCGTACCTCGCCCTCGGCCCAGAGCACGCAGCGCCCGTCGTCCTCCCACCGCTCGCCGTAGCCGGTGAGCCGGGCGGGGATGTTCGCGACGCGCCCGTGCAGCCCGTTGGAGACCGTGGTGCGCGGCGGATAGCGGTACTGGGAGGCGTCGACCTCCGCGCCGAACAGCGTGTGGTCCAGGCCCGCGGTCAGCAGCAGCCCGGAGAAGCTGCGCATCATCGACAGGCCGTCGTCGTCGCGGTACTCGTGCAGCCCGGGATGGCGGAACCCGGTCGCCGAGCGCCAGCCGAAGCCGCGGCCCGCGAACTCCGCGCCGCCGAGGTCCATCGCCCGGTCCACCAGCACGTCGAAGGAGAGCCCCGCGCCCGTACGGAACTCCAGGGCGCGGATGCCCCGTTCGGACCCGTCGTCCAGGACGACCGAGCGCACCCCGCCCGCCGCGCCCAGATCGCCGGCCAGCCGCGCGAGACCCTTGCGGTCCAGGTCACGTCCGTGCAGCTTCACGCCATCACCCACCCTCCGTTGACCTCGACGCACTGACCGGTGACGAACGACGCGTCCGGCCCGGCGAGGAAGGACACCACCGCGGCCAGCTCCTCCGGCTGTCCGCGCCGCTTCAGCGCCTGGTGGTCCAGGACGTGCCGACGGTACGCCTCCGGGTCCTCGTGGATCTCCTCGGCGGCGGTCGGGAAGGCGCCGGGGGAGACGCAGTTGACGCGGATCTCCGCCGGTCCCAGCTCCCGGGCGAGCGCGCGGGTGAGCGTGACGGCGGCGCCCTTGGTGGAGACGTAGGACGCGAGCGAGGACCAGCCGCCGTGCATCGTGATCGACGCGATGTTCACGATCGCCCCGCCGCCCGTGACGCTCATCCGGCGCGCTGCGGACTGCGCCGCCACCCAGTACGCGCGCTGGTTGACCGCCACCACCTCCTCGTACTCGGCGAGCGGTATCTCCAGAAACGGCCGGCTCGGGTAGACGGCGGCGTTGTTCACCAGGACGCGCGGCGTGCCCAGTACGGCCTCGGCGCGCTCGACGGCGGCCTCGATCGCCGCCGCGTCGCGCAGGTCGGTGACGAGGGGCAGTGCCCGCGCGCCGGCCTTCTCCACCTCCTCGGCGGTGCGCTCCAGCGACACCGGATCGCGGTCCAGTACGGCGACGTCATGGCCGTCGGCGGCGAGCCGGACGGCGATCGCCCGGCCCAGGGCGCCGCCGGCGCCGGTGACGAGCGCGGCCTGAGGTTGCTTCATCGGTGGTTCCCCTCTTCCCGGTGCGGACCGGGCGCCAAGTGGGCGACTGCGATGGGCTGTTGGGGCCGTTGACACCGTGAGAGGTGCCTGCGTAGCGTGAATGTTAGCGCTATCGGTAGCGCTAACAACAGGGTACGGACGTCAGCGAGTCCCCATGACCGAACGTCAGGAGTCCCATGACCACGCGTGACAAGCCCGGCATACTCTCCGGCTACCGGGTCCTCGACTGCTCCATCGCCATGGCCGGCCCCTTCGCCGCCCAGCGCCTCGGCGACCTCGGCGCCGACGTGGTCAAGGTCGAACCGGTCACGGGGGAGTGGCAGCGCCACGCCGCGGCCGGCGGCGCCGGCGGCAACCGCGTCAACGTCTCCTTCCTGTCGCTCAACCGCAACAAGCGCTCCCTCGCCGTCGACCTCAAGTCCCCGGCCGGCAAGGAGGTGCTGCGCCGCCTGGTGACCGGCGCCGACGTCTTCCTGCAGAACTACCGCCCCGGCGTCGCCGACCGCCTCGGCGTCGACTACGCCTCCCTCGCCGCGCTCAACCCCGCCCTCGTCTACGTCTCCGTCTCCGGCTACGGCGAGGACGGCCCCTACGCCCAGCGTCCCGGCCAGGACCTGCTGCTCCAGGCGATGTCCGGCGCGATGCTCTCCGCGGGCCGGGCCGGCGAGCCACCGCGCGCCGCCGGCCAGTACCTGGTGGACGCCGTCACCGCCGCCACGGCCTTCGAGGGCGTCCTCGCCGCCCTCCTGCACCGCGAACGCACCGGCGAGGGACAGCTCGTCACGGTGAACATGCTGGACGCCGTCACCACCCTCCAGATGCAGGAACTCTCCGTGCACACCGTGGGCGGCCTCCCGCAGCACCGCTCCGCGCAGCCCCACGCGCACGTCTACATCCGCTCGCCCTACGGCGCCTTCGAGACCGCCGACGACTACATCGTCCTCGCCTTCCCGCCCCTGAAGACCCTCGGCGAGATCCTCGGCGAGGACACCTTCCTCGCCATGGAGGACGAGGAACACGGCTGGACCCACCGCGACGAGATCTTCGCCCGCACCCAGGCCCGCCTGCGGGAGCGGCCCGCCCGGCACTGGCTGGACGCCTTCGCCGCCGCCGGTGTGTGGGCCGGACCGGTCTACGGCTACGCCGACCTCGTCGACGACCCCCAGATCCGGCACAACGGCACCTTCGTCACCTACGACCACCCCACCGAGGGCCGGGTGACCGTCCCCGGCTTCCCCTACAAGTTCTCCGCGACCCCGCCGCGCATCGACCGCGGCGCCCCGCTCACCGGCGAACACACCCGTGAGGTGCTCGCCGAGGCCGGCCTGGACGAGCGGGAGATCGAGGAGCTGTTCGCCGCCGGCACCGTGACG
The DNA here is from genome assembly GCF_034105845.1 of Streptomyces sp. CRN 30. Lineage (NCBI taxonomy): Bacteria > Bacillati > Actinomycetota > Actinomycetes > Kitasatosporales > Streptomycetaceae > Streptomyces > Streptomyces sp. CRN 30. The sequence goes on from NZ_JAVRHI010000091.1 coordinate 77,967, forward strand.
GAGACCTCGTGACCTACACCGGACTCACCTGGGACCACCCCCGCGGCCACGACGCCCTCGCCGCCTCGGCCGGCGACCTGATCCACTGGGACGTCCAGCCCCTCGAAGGCTTCGAGTCCCACCCCGTCGACGAGCTGTGCGCCCGCTACGACCTGATCGTCCTGGACCACCCGCACCTCGGCGAGGCCGTCCGGGCCGGCTGCCTGACCCCGCTCGACGACCTGTTCACCCCCGCCGAACTCGTCCGCTGGCGCACCGACTCCATCGGGCCCACCATGTGCTCCTACGAGCTGGCCGGCCGCCAGTGGGCGCTCCCGCTGGACGCGGCCACCCAGGTCGCCGCCACCCGCACCGACCTCACCGGCGGCGAGACCCCCGCCACCTGGGACGAGGTCCACCGCCTCGCCCGCCGCGTCCCGGTGGCGCTCTCTCTCGCCGGGCCGCACGCGTTCCTCACCTTCGCCTCCCTCGCGGTCGCGGCGGGCGAGGAACCCGGCACCGACCCCGACCGGCTGATCAGCGACGCCACGGGGCTGGCGGTCCTCGACCGGATGGCCGACCTCGACGCCCTCGCCCCGCCGCGGACCCGCTCCCTCAACCCCATCGGCCTGCTGGAACTCATGACCGGCACCGACCGCCTCGCCCACTGCCCGCTGGTCTACGGCTACGTCACCTACGCCGGACTGCTCACCTTCACCGACGCCCCCGCCCTCGCACCGGGCGGACGGCCGGGCTCCACCCTCGGCGGCACCGGACTCGCCATCAGCACCCGCCGCACCCCCTCCGCCGCCCTCCTCGACCACGTGCGCTGGCTGATGTCCCCCGCCGCGCAACGGGAGTTCCTGCCCCGGCACCACGGCCAGCCCAGCGCGCGCGCCGCCTGGACCGACCCCGAGACCGTCGCCGCCGACTTCTACCGGCGCACCCGCACCACCTGCGAACGGGCCTGGGTCCGCCCCCGGCACGCCGGCTACATCCCCTTCCAGAGCGCGGCCTCCGCCGTCGTACGGGAGGCACTCGCCGGGGACACCGGACACCGGCCGGCCCTCGACCGGATGCGCGCCCTGTACCGGGCGAGCCGCACACCGAAGGAGCAGCGCGCATGACCGGCACCGCCACCCCGCCCGACCTGGGAACCCCGCACGTCCGGCTCGACGTCGCCGACCGCGTGGCGACCCTCACCCTGGACCGGCCCGGCAAACTCAACGCCGTCACCCCCGAGATGTCCGCCGCCCTGGTCCGCGCGATCCAGTGGTGCGACGGCACCGACGACGTCCGCGCCGTCGTCGTCACCGGCGCCGGCGACCGCTCCTTCAGCGTCGGCTCCGACATCCGGGAACTCGACCGCTACGCCACCCCGTGGGAGTTCCGCAACCGCGTCGACTACTGCGACGCCCTGCGCGCCGCCCGCACCCCCACCCTCGCCGCCGTCAACGGCTACGCCCTCGGCGGCGGCCTGGAGACCGCCCTGTCCTGCGACATCCGCCTCGCCGCCGACACCGCGTCCTTCGGCGCCCCCGAGATCACCCTCGGCTGGATCGGGGGCGGTGGCATGGCCGCGTTCCTCAGCCGCGCCGCCGGACCGGGCAACGCCGCCCTGATGCTGCTCACCGGCGACCGGATCGACGCCGAGCGGGCCCTGAAGTGGCACCTGGTGAGCGAGGTCGTACCCGGCGCCGAACTGCTCGACCGGGCCCGCGCCCTCGCCGCCGTCATCGCCTCCCGGGCCCCCGTCGCCGCCGAGACCGCCAAGATCAACCTGCGTGGAGCGGGCAACCTCCCCGAGGACCAGGCCCTCGCCTACGAACGCGACCTGCAGACCGTCTGCTTCGCCACCGAGGACGCCGCCGAGGGCCGCCGCGCCTTCGCCGAGAAGCGCACCCCCGTCTTCCGCAAGCGCTGAGAGGACCACCACCATGAGCCAGTGGCCCGACGCCACTACCACCCTGCCCGCCGACGGCACCGCGGGCGCGCTCGTCGGCCGGGTCTGGCGCCCCGGCCTCGGCCCCTCCGTCGTCGCCGTCCGCGACACCGGCGTGTACGACGTCACCGGCGCCTTCGCGACCGTACGCGACCTGTGCGAGACACCCGACCCGGCGAAGCTGCTGCGCGCGGCCCGCGGCGAGCGGATCGCCGGACTCGACGCGCTCCTCGCCAACACCCCGCCCGGGAAACGGGACCCGGAACTGCCCTGGCTGCTGGCCCCGGTGGACCTCCAGACCGTCAAGGCCGCCGGGGTGACCTTCGTGGTGTCGATGCTGGAACGGGTCATCGAGGAACGCGTCCGCGGCGACGCCTCCGGCGCGGCCGAGGCCCGCGCCCGCATCGGCGACCTCGTCGGGGACGACGTCGCCGCCCTGCGGCCCGGCTCGCCCGAGGCCGCCGCCCTCAAGGAGATCCTCGTCGCCCAGGGGGCGTGGAGCCAGTACCTGGAGGTCGGCCTCGGACCCGACGCCGAGATCTTCACCAAGGCCCCGGTGCTCTCCGCCGTCGGCACCGCGACCGACGCCGGGGTGCACTCCGCCTCCCGCTGGAACAACCCCGAACCCGAGGTGGTGCTGGCGGTCTCGTCGACGGGCACCGTCGTCGGCGCGACCCTCGGCAACGACGTCAACCTCCGTGACGTGGAGGGCCGTTCGGCGCTGCTGCTGCCCCAGGCCAAGGACAACAACGCCTCCGCCGCCCTCGGCCCCTTCCTGCGCCTCTTCGACGACGGCTTCGGCCTCGACGACGTACGGCGGGCGGTGGTCACCCTCACCGTCGAGGGCACCGACGGACACCGGCTGCGCGCCGAGTCCTCGATGGCCGCCATCAGCCGCGACCCGCTGGACCTCGTCGCCCAGCTCATCGGGGACCACCACCGGTATCCCGACGGCGCGGTGCTCTACCTCGGCACCATGTTCGCGCCCGTCGAGGACCGCGACGCGCCCGGACAGGGCTTCACCCACCACGACGGGGACCTCGTCACCATCACCACCCCGCGGCTCGGCTCCCTCGTCAACCGGGTCCGGCCCAGCGAGGAGTGCGCGCCGTGGGAGTTCGGGCTCGCCGACCTGATGCGGTCCCTGTCGGCCAGGGGAGCGCTGTGAGGGACGGCGCCGGGACGGCCGCGGCGGACGGCCGGGAGACGGCCGTGGAGGGCGGTGGGAAGACGGCCGTGGCGGCCGGTGGGGGAGCGGCCGATATCGTTCCCGGTGTGACCCCGCCGCCCCGCCGCCCGCGCAAACGCTCCGCGACCCGCTCGGTGACCCTCTCCGACGTGGCGGCGGCCGCCGGGGTGTCGGCCCAGACCGTCTCCCGCGTCGTCCGCGACCCCGCCGCGGTGCCCGACGAGACCCGCGCCCGGGTCGAGGCGGCGATCACGGCGACCGGGTACGTGCCCAACCTCGCCGCCAGCAACCTGGCCTCCAACCGCAGCCGCACCGTCGCCGCGCTCGTCCCGCAGATCAACGCGTCGGTCTTCGCGGACACCGTGCACTCCTTCTCCACGGCCCTGTCCGCCCACGGCTACCAGATCTTCGTCGGCACCACCGACTACCGGCCCGAGCACGAGGAGGAGGTCCTGCGCAGCTTCCTCGGCCGGCGGCCCGACGGACTCCTCGTGGTCGGCACCCGGCACACCCCGGGCACCCTCGCGCTGCTCGGCGCGGCCGGGGTGCCGGTCGTGGAGACCTGGGGCTGGTCGCCGGACCCGGTGGACCTGCTGGTCGGCTTCTCCAACGCGGCGGCGGCCGGCGCGATGGTCGCCCACCTCGCCGGACGCGGCCGGCGCCGGATCACCTTCGCCGGCCGGCACACCTCCGGCGACCCCCGGGCCGCCGAACGCCTCGACGGCTACACCACCGCCGTCCGCGACCTGCTGGGCGCCGAGCCGCGCACCGTCGACGCGGGTCCCGAACCGGTCACCATGGACACCGGGGTCGCCCTCCTCGACCTCGCGCTGGAGCGGTACCCGGACTCCGACGCCGTGATGTTCTCCAGCGACGTCTTCGCCGCCGGCGCCCTGCTGGCCTGCGTGCGCCGGGGCATCGACGTCCCCGGCACCCTCGCGCTCGCCGGGTTCGGCGACTTCGAGTTCGCCCGGCACCTGGTGCCCGCGCTGACCACGGTGGCGGTGCCGAGCGCGCTCATCGGCGAGCTGGGCGCCGAACTGCTCCTGGCCCGTATGCGCGGCACCCCGGTCGACACCCCGCACCGGGACGTCGGCCACCGGATCGTGGCCCGGGAGAGCACCTGACCCGCCGGCTCACCGCGCCGCCCACCGCAGACCCCGCCGCACGATCGTGGCGGTCTGCGGCACCCGCAGGTCGGCGACGCGGTGGCCGAGCGTGCACACGAAGACCCGCCCGGCGCCCCAGCGGCGCGTCCACACCACGGGGAACTCCACCGGCTCCTCCCACTGGTCGCCGTCACAGGCCAGCACGGACGTCGCCAGGACGGTGTTGAGGGCGTCGGTCAGCACCCAGTAGTGCTCGGTGACGACGCCGTAGTCCGCGATGCCCTGGGTGATCTCCCCGTCCCGGTCCGGAGCGGCGGCGATCCGCACCGTGAACTCCTGGAACCCCTCCGGGTGCCACAGGAACCGTCCGCCCACCATCCGCAGGTAGCGGGCGTTGGCCACGTTGGTCGCGACGACACCGCCGTGCCACCCGGCGAACCCGGTGCCCGCCTCCACGGCCGACACCAGCCCCGCCTCCTGAGCGGCGGTCAGCTCACCGGCCGACCACGAGTGGACGACGAGGTCGGTGGCGGCGAGCAGGTCCGCCTCCTCGTAGACCGCGAGGTCCTCGCGGACCGTGACGTCGAACCCGGCGTCCTCAAGGTCCGGCAGGAACAGCTCGGTGCAGCCGACCGGGTCGTGGCCTTCCCAGCCGCCGCGCACCACCAGGGCCTTGCGTGTGCTCACGTCGCGCTCCTTCGTGTGCTGTCGGGGACGTAAGGGACCGGCCGGGTCGTCGGCCTCTTCAGGGGACGAGCCGCAGACCGGCGTCGGCCGGGCGGACGTGCGGTCCGGCGGCGCCGGACCACTGGCCGGCGGCGGCGTGCGTGGCGATCGACTCCTCGTCGACCTCGATGCCGAGGCCCGGGGTGTCGCCGAGAACGATCCCGCCGTCGCAGATCTCCTGGTCGACGCGGAGGCCGACCGGGGCGCGCAGGTCCTGGATCTCGGTGACGAGGTGGTTCGGCACGGCGGCCGCCGCGTGCGCGACCGGGTTGGCGTTGTACCCGACGGGACTCACCGGCAGTCCGTGGCCGAACGCGAGCGTCGAGACGCGCAGGAAGTGGGTGATCCCCCAGACGCTGCCGGTCTGCACGACCTCCACCGCGTCCGCGTCGAGGAGCGCCCGGTACTGCTCAAGACCCGTCAGGTTCTCCCCGGTGGCCACGGCGGCGCGGGCGCCGGTCACCACGGCGCGGTGGCCCGCCACGTCCCAGCGCCGGACCGGCTCCTCGATCCAGGTCAGCTCCGCCCGGCTCTCCACCCGCCGCGTGAGGCGCACCGCCTGGTGCCGTCCCCACGCCTCGTTCACGTCGTACATCAGCGCCGGGCGCGCGCTGTTGGGGCGCAGCACGTCGCGGACGGCGAGCAGCCGGCGCACGTCGTGGTCGATGTCGAGGCCGCCCTTGACCTTGGCGCCCGAGAAGCCGCGCTCGGCCCACTGCCCGTAGAAGGCGACCAGTTCGTCGTCGGTGAGCGCGTACTCCAGCCCGGAGGCGTAGCCGGGCACGAAGCGGTCGGCGGCGCCCAGGGTCCGCCACAGCGGCTCCCCGGCGATCTTCGCCTTGAGGTCCCACAGCGCCATGTCGAACGCGCCGACCGCGCCGAACGTCCGGCCCGCGTGCCCGGACTTGAAGACGTGGGCGAGCATCCGGTCGTAGAGCGAGGTGACGGCCCGGGGGTCCTGGCCGTCGAGGGCGGGGTAGACGCGGTGTGCCTCGGTGTGGGCGCCGAGGCCGACGCCGGTGAGGCCCTCGTCGGTCTCCAGCAGGACGAGCGGGACCTCGGTGACTCCGCCGGCGACCACCCCGTTGACATCACCCACCGGCCGCCCCCACTCGTGCACCGTGGCAAGGGACCGGTAACCGGTGATGCGCATCGGGCTCCTCCTGGGCAACCGGGCGACTGGGTTATAACTTGTAATACGAGTGATGACCTTAGCACGGTCCGCTAACCTTGGGTCTTCGGACAGCGTGGGCCCACCGGACCAGCACACACCTTGGGAGTCCCTGACCAGATGAGCAATCCATCCGCGGACACCACCGCAGTGTCCCGTCCGCTCCGGCGCCGGCCGCCGCTCGCCGAAGCGGTCGTGCAGAGCCTCGCGACCGCCATCGTGCTGGGGGAGCACCCCCCGGGAACGGCGCTGCCGTCGGCCGGTGTCCTGTGCGACCGGTACGAGGTGAGCCGGACCGTGATCCGCGAGGCCACCACGACACTCGCCGAGAAGGGACTCGTCGCCACCCGGCAGGGCTGGGGGACGGTGGTCCTCGACCAGGACCAGTGGAGCCTGCTCGACCCGCTGGTCCTCGACGCGCTGTTCCAGCGCGAGGACCGCCTGGTCTTCCTGGACAACCTCATCGAGATCAGGACCACCCTGGAGTGCGCCATGGCCGCCCGCGCGGCCGGCCGCATCGACGACGCCCAGGCGGCGGCCCTCGCGGCGAAGCTGGAGGAACTGGCCGCGCTGCGGGACGACGCCACCGCCTACGCCCGCGCCGACATAGAGTTCCACGAGCTGATCCACCGGGCCTCGCAGGACGCGTTCGGACGGGCCATCGTCTCCAACATCCAGGGCAAGGCGCTGCGGTCGCCGCAGTACAACGGCGACCCGACCCGTGAGGACATCGAGCTGACGCACCGGGCGCACGCCCGGGTCGCGGCCGCGCTGCTGGCCCGGGACGCCGACGCCGCCGCCGACGCGATGCGGGAGCACATCACCTCGTCCTGGGCCCGCCGCCGCCCCGCCGACGCGGGCGACGCCTGAGGCCACCGGCCGGCCCGCACCCCGCCGCGGGGCGCGGGACCGGCCGGTCACCGGTCCGTTCATCCGCCGGTGTGTCCGGGCCGCCCGATGCCCTCCGCGGTGACCAGGCGGTTCCACTCCCGCACCCACGCGGACCCGAACTCCCGGGCCGCGCCGCCCTTCGAGGAGAACGACAGTGTGCCGGGGTCGAAGCCGGCCTCCGTCGCCGTCGCGGCGGTGAGCGTGTGCGTGCCCGCCGTGCCGCTCCACCGGGTCACGTCGTACACCGACGTCGGCTGCGCGAAGGTGGCGGACGACCCGGTGAAACCGGTGCCCCCGCCGATCACCACGGAGTGGTCCACCCCGATCCGGGAGGGCACCCACACCGAGTCGGGGTCGTCCCACACGGTGGCGCGGGAGCAGCCGCCGGTGCCGGTGGTGGAGTAGTCGGCGGCGGTGCAGTCCCGGCCGGTCGCGGCGGCCCGCGGCACGTACCACTCGGTGATCTCCGGGTAGGTGACCGGTCTCCCGTCGGAGTACCGGTGCCGGCCGTCCGTGTAGTGCCGGTGCCAGGCGGCGACGGTCTCGGGCGTCGCGCCGTACTTCTCGCCCTCGCGGACGTCCAGGAAGGAGTCGAAGCGGCTCAGCAGCACCCAGCTGTTGTCGATCGGGAGCCGGGTCTCGCCCTTCTGGTGGTAGATGCCGCCGTGCCCGGCCCGGGTCACCCCGAGGTACACGTTGTCGTCGGCGCTGTTGCTGTGGCCGGAGTTGAGGTTGACCCCGGAGTGGGCGTCCTCCACGACGTTGTGGTGGAACCGGAACCCGGAGGCGCCGTCGTCCAGGTAGAGCGCGTCGTTGCTGCCGCCGATCCCCTCGAAGTGGTTGTAGGCGACCTCGTTGCCGAGGTACGTGAAGTCCCGGCCCGCGTACACGGCGCCCATGTCACCGGCGTTCTTCACCACGTCGGAGAACCGGTTGTGGTTGACCCGCATGTCGTTGCCCATGATCTGCACGGCCATGTGCGGCGCGTCGTGGACGTAGTTGTACGCGAAGGTGTTGCCGACGCCGTTGAGGTAGCCGGCCGGTGTGTACGTCGCGAGTTTCGAGAAGCGGGTGATCTCGTTGTGGTGGGCGGTGTTGTTCCCCCGCTCCAGGGTGGCGCGGTCGCCGCCGCCCAGCAGCACCCCGCCACCGCCGAGGTCGTGCAGGAAGGAGCCGCGCACGACGTTGTCGTGGCCCCCCTGCACGGTCTCGTGGTCGGGCATGCTGGTGATGGTGTCGGTGGTCCGGCCGATCCGCACCGCGTCCATGCTCACGTTGGAGATGTCGACCCCGTCGACGAGCGTCCCGACGGCGTCCAGCAGTTGCACCCCGCTGACCAGCGACCCGGTCATGGCCAGACCCCGCAGGGTCACCCCCCGGACCCCGTCGAGCAGGAAGAAGTTCTTGTCGAACGTCTGGAGGGTGGCGGACCTCCCCTCCATCGTGCCGCCGTCGGGCCGGTAGTAGAGCACGTCGTTGTCCCGGTACCGGTCGATGTAGTACTCACCGGCGGTGTCCAGCTCCGACAGGACGTTGAGCACCTTCACCTTGGTCCACGCGTCCTGCGGGACGTACATGGACGGGTACTTCGTGTACAGCCGGTCCCCGCTCCACGACAGGATGCGCACCATGTCGTTGGCGTAGTTGTTGCCGAGGTACCCCGAGAGCCAGCCCTCGGTCTCCGTCGTCGTGTTGTCGATGTCCTCGATCCAGCGCGGGTCGAGCTGCACGGGGACGTCGGCGTACTTCCCGAACCCGCGGGTGCCGAGATCGTCCACGACGGGCTCGGCCTCGGGGGCCCAGCGCCGGTAGCGGTCGCCGTCGGCGGCCCGGCCGCCGACGGTGAAGACCGACGGGGTCATGCGCCGCATCTCCTCCGGCGACCAGGTGTCGCGCTGCTCCGGGTCGGCGAGGAGCTGCTTCTTGTCCTCGAACTGCGCCCTCGGTGTCGTACCGGAGGTGTTCCAGTCGGACTCCGGGCCGAAGCGGGCGTCGAGGTCCACGTTCATCAGGTCGCGCGGTCCGTCGGCCTTCCACTTGGCCCCGGTGCCCCACAGGTGGCAGTCGGTCCCGGTGGTCGCGCACCCCGTGCCGTTCGGGTACTCGGCGAGCGTCTGGGTGGTGCCGCCGACGGCGAGTTCGGGTGCGAAGGGGTCCTGCACCCAGTTGAAGCCGTTCTTGTACAGCGTGCCCGGGTCGATACCGTGCGCGCCGAGGTCGAAGACCCACACGCCCTCGCGCAGCGCGGGCGTGTCCAGCCGGGTGTGGGAGGAGTACCGGGGCTCGGCGAGGGTCTGCGCCGGCAGGTCGGTGAGCCGCTGCCAGCCGTCGGCCGGCAGCTCGTGCGACCCGGTGACCGGCACCTTCTCGTCCCGGTACGGGGCGTAGGTGACCCAGGAGTGCTCAGGGCCCGTGAGCCGGACCGTGTCGTCGAGGACGTAGGTGCCGCCCCGCAGGTACACCGTGCCGCGGGCCCCGGCCGAGGTGCGCCCGGCCAGCGCGTCCCGCGCGGCGGTGATCGTCCGGAAGGGGTCCCCGCGGCTGCCGTCGCCCGCGTCGTCGCCGTCCGCCGCCGAGACCCAGACCGTCGGCCCCCGGTGCCCGGCCGCCGCGGAGTGGGCCGCCGGGGCGGCGGCACCCGCCGTCAGCACCAGGGCGAGGGCGGTGATCACCGACCGGGCCGGCCGTCCACCGGTTCTCTTCATACGTGCCTCTCGTCTCAGGCCTGTCCCTCGTCGAGCGAGCGGTTCAGTCCAGGTGGAAGACCTCTTCACCGTCCACCCAGCGCTCCCCGGGCGCCGCCGAGTCCAGCGGCTGCTGACAGGGGTCGGTGAGGGTCCACCAGCGCTGGGTGTCCGGGTCGGCGGCGAAACGGCCATGTCGGCCGCGTGGTCGTCGCCGGTGTACTCGTAGTAGGCGAACAGGATGTGGTCGCGCAGGAAGACCGAGTAGTTGGTGATGTGGCCCGGCGGGGCCGCGCGGGACCTGCGGACATGGCGTCTCACTCCTTGTGGGTGGTCACCCCTTGACGGCTCCGGCCGCCAGGCCGCTCATGACATGGCGCTGCATCACGACGAAGACGGCCAGGATCGGGATCACCGCGAGCAGCAGTGTCGGGAACACCTTGGTGTAGTCGGTGGAGTACTGGCCGACGGCCGCGTACACGCCGGTGGTGACCGTGTAGATGCCGCTGCCGGGGCCGAGGATCATCTGCGGGCTGGCGAAGTCGTTCCACACGCTGAGCGAGTTCAGGATGAACACCGTGGCGATGACCGGCCGCATCAGGGGCAGGACGATCCGCCACAGCGTGTAGTACCGGCCGGCGCCGTCGATGGCCGCCGCCTCGTCCAGTGACCTGGGCAGCACCCGCACGTACCCGAAGAACACGAACAGCGTGAACGGGATCGTCGTGGCCGTCATGAACAGGATCAGCCCCGGCAGTGTGCCCATCAGTCCGATCGAGCGCAGCACGAAGATGACCGGCACCAGGATCACCTGCGTCGGGATGAACATCCCCGCCACGAAGAAGAACAGCAGCAGCCGGGAGAGGAGCTTCGGGGTGCGGGCCAGCACATAGGCCGCGGGCGCGCACACGCCCATGGCCAGGGCGTTCACGCACAGCACCAGCGCGGCGGTGACGCCGTACCCCTTCACGATGCTGAAGTCGGGGTTGTTCCAGGCGTCCGCGAGGTGCTGGACGGTCGCCGTGCCGAGGTCGAGCGTGAAGGGGTCGGCGAGGATCTCCTGCTGGCTCTTGAAGGTGTTGACCACCAGCAGGTACATCGGCACGAGCATGCCGACGGAGACGAGGGAGACGAACGCCACCCGGACGGTGGCGGCGGAGGTGAGGGTCTTCTTCATCCGATGGACTCCGCATCGTCCTCGGCGCGTCTGCGCAGGAGGAGGACCGTGAGGGCCGGCACCGCGCCGGCCAGGATCAGCAGGACGGCCTGGGCCGAGGCCACGCCGATGTCCCGCTGGGGGAAGGACACGGCGAGGATCGAGTAGGCGAGGGTCTTGGTGGAGCCGGCGGGACCGCCGCCGGTGAGGGAGACGACGACGTCGTACGTCTTCAGCAGGGAGATGCCCGAGGTGATGACGGCGACCGTCACCGTCGACGCCAGCGACGGCCAGGTGACGGCACGGAACGTCTGCCACCGGCCCGCGCCGTCGATCCGCGCCGCCTCCAGCAGCTCCGCCGGAACCGCCTGAAGACCCGCCAGGTACAGGATCAGCTGCACGCCGAAGAGCGACCAGACGATGACGAAGATCATCGACCACAGGGCCCAGTCCGGGTCGCTGAGGAAGGGGAGACTGTCCGTGCCCACCTTCTCCAGCATGGTGTTGACCACGCCCTGCGGCCCGAGGATCGCCTGCCACAGGAAGCCGACCACCAGCGCGCTCAGCACGTGCGGGTAGAACATCACGACCCGGCCGAAGGTGGTGAACCGGTTGGTGCGCTGGAGCAGCAGGGCCAGGCCCAGCGCGGCGAGATTGACGGCGACGGCCCCCACCACCGCGACCACCCCGGTCACCACCATGGTGCCGGTCATGTCGTCGGAGGCGAACACCGTGCGGTAGTTGTCCAGACCGACGAACTCCGGGACACGGGTGGGGAACCCGTTGTACTCGGTGAGGCTGTAGTAGAACGCGTAGCCGACCGGGACGACCAGCAGGGCGGCGTAGATCAGCACCGCGGGCAGGACCATACTGAGGTTCGTGCCCGTGTGCCGCCAGTTCCGCCGGGGCCGGCGGGGCGCCGGGCGTGGCACGGGCCGTACGTCGGGCCGCGGGACCCGCCGCTGTGCCGGGCGCGGTGTCGATGTGAGTCTCTGCGCCATGGGTCAGCGGTTCTCGTCGACCCATTGGTCGATCGCCTTCGCCGCGTCCGCCGGGCCGGCGCCGGTGTACAGGCTCTGCGCGACCTCGGTGAACTTCGGGTTGAAGCCCGTCACCGGCAGCCGGATGTCGCCCTGCCCCTCGCCCACGGCGACCAACGCGGGGGCGTCGTCGAGGACGGACTGGATCTGCGCGTCCACGGCGCTCTGCTCCAGGTCGGCGCCCTTGCGGAACACCCCGTCCGAGCCGAGCTGCGCGTCGACCGCCTTCTCGTCGGTCACCAGGTACTCCACCAGCTGCCGGGCGCCGTCCTCGTCGCCCGTGCCCGCGCGGACCATGTACGGGTTGGCCATGGTCGCGCCCTGCGGTCCCGGGTAGCTCTTGCCGTCGGCGGCGGGCGGGGAGAAGACACCCACCTCGAAGGGGAGGTCCTCCGCCTGGTTCAGGGTGGCGGCGAACCAGCTGCCGTTGGTGTAGAGGCCCACCTTGCCCGCGATGAAGTTGCCGTCCGCCTGCGAGGGGCTGAGCCCGACGTCGCTCTTGGCGATGTAGCCCTCGCCGATCCAGTCGGCGTACCGCTCGAAGGCCGGCTCGTACAGCTCGCCGACGGAGACCTTCTCCTCGGAGACGGCCGTCTGCCACTCGGGACGCAGCTGGTTGAGCGCCGGGTGGTAGAGCTGCTGGAGCTGGAGGCCGGTCTGGAAGTCACCGGCGGTCTGCATCGGTGTGTAGCCGGCCTTCTTCAACGCGGCCAGGGCGTCGTCGAGTTCGTCCCAGGTGGCCGGCGGCTCGCTGATCCCGGCCTTCTCGAAGGCGGTCCTGTTGTAGTAGACGAGCGACTGCGTCTGGGTGCCGACCCCGACCGCGTAGTGTTTGCCGTCCATGGCGTACTCGTCGAACATCGGCGTGTCCTTCGCCCAGGACTCCCCGGAGAGGTCGACCAGCTCGGGTGCCGTGTCCTCGTCCGGGAAGATCGACTGGATGACCTCCGGCGCGGTCCCCGCGGCCAGTTGCTGCGGGAAGGACTCGGCGACGGACTTGCCGGTCGGCCCCTCGATCCTCACCTTCAGACCGGTCTCTTCCTCGAACGGCGCGACCAGCTTCTCCCAGTACGCCTGGTCGAGGTTGTCGGTGAGGTTGACCATCATCCGTATCTCGCCGTCCTCACCGTCAAAGGAGGCGGTGCCCGACGAGCAGGCCGCGAGGAGCAGCAGCGGAACCACGGCGGCGAGCGCGGTACCGCGCGCTCTGCCTTTCGAGTGGGGTGACATCATTGTCGGCTCTCACTTCCTCGATGGGGAAACCAGTGGGTCACGGTCGGTACGGCGTCACAGCAACCCTCGGTAGGGCAGGGGCCCGACGGCCGTGATGTCGGTGGGCGCGGCGGAGCGGTCGACGCGGTAGATCCCGTCGTCGGCGACGAAGAACTCCGGCACCCGCGGGTAGCGCAGCTCCTCGGGCAGCGGCTCCCGGTCCGTCCAGGCGAAGAACTCCCGGGCGAAGGCGGACCGGTCCTTGCGCCCGTAGTAGAAGAGGTCACCCGCGGTCAGCGGGCTGCGCACACACCAGTGGACGCCGGACTCCGCCCAGAAGGCACGGTCGCTGACCAGCACCGACTGCCGGCCGCTGGAGGCGAACACCCGGTCCCAGAAGTCCTCGTCCGCGCCCAGCCGGGCGGTGAGGAACAGCAGGTCGTGCGCGTGCCAGGCGGTACTGGGCGCGATGTCCGCCTCGTTGTGCCAGCCGCTCGCGGAGGCGAAGTAGCCCGCCGGTGTCTGGTAGCGGGCGTAGGTGGCGAGGCACGCCTCGGTGAAGGTCTCCAGCTCCGGGTCCGGGCCCTCGGCCAGCACCTCGTGGATGCCGTACAGGGTCAGTCCCATGCCCGCGATCAGCATGGGGGTGTCGCTCTTCAGGGTCCGTTCGCCCTTGACGTACCAGTAGCGGTGGTAGCGGGTGGCGCCGGTCTCGTCGGTCCACGCCGAGCGGGCCACGTGCCGGCACAGGCGGCGGGCCTCCTCCAGCAGCCCGGGGGCGCCGTACGCGCGGTGGCCGAGCACCAGGGGGACGATCATCAGGCCGTAGTACTCGGCCGGTTCGAGGATGCCGCCCTCGGTACGGTCCCGCACCGTGCGGAACGTACCGGTGCTGTCCGCGTCGGGCACACCCCGGTGGTGGAAGAGCCGGACCAGCTCGGCCAGATCCTCGGGTATCTGGTCCGCGTACGTCTTGTCGTCGGCCAGTTCGGTGTAGAGCTGCTTGACCCAGACCCGGGCGTACTCCTGGTTGCAGGTGCCGTCCGGGCCGGGCCGGCCGCCCCCGTACACCTCGCAGGCGTCCAGGTTGCGCCGCACCGCCGCCAGTACGGCCGTCACCTCGTCGGCGGGCAGCAGGTGCCGGGCATGGCGCAGCGCGAGCAGCATGCCGAGGCTGCCGACGGCGTTGTGGATGAGCCCCCGCGTCGCCGACTCGCCCACCTGGAAGCCGATGTGCGCGTACTGTCCGTCGGCCTGGAACTCGGTGGACTGGTAGCGCAGCAGGCGCCGCAGGAGGTCCAGGCCCCGCTCGTCGGGGCGGGCCGCCAGAGCCTTCGCGAAGGCACCGAGGGCGGGACCGGCGAACGTGGTGTGTCCGCTGGTGAAGTCGAGGAAGGTGGCGGGGTTGGTGCCCCACACGCTGTGGTTGTGGAAGCCGTTGACTGCTCCCGCGTCCGTCACCCAGCCGCGCAGCCAGCCGGCCAGCGCGGCCGTGTCCGGCGCGGTCGTGCGGTGTTCCATGGTGTTCCCTCCGTCGGCGGTTCACCCGGCCGTGTCGCGTGCGGCGTCCAGCAGAGCGGCGTCGATGCGGTAGAAGTCCGCGGCCGTGCCCCCGAGGACCGCGGCGCGGTCGGCGGCCGACAGCGGCGCGAGCAGTTCCTCGTACGCCTCCCGGCCGCGTGCGTAGCCCCCGGCCAGCACGGAGACCGGCCAGTCGCCGCCGTACATGAGCCGGCCGGGTCCGAACAGCTCCAGCGCGTCCTCGACGAACGGCCTGATCTGCCCGGTCGTCCACGAGGCGAGGGGGCCGGCGGCGGAGTACAGGCCGGAGACCTTGGCGTGGACCTGCGGGTGCCGGGCGGCGGCCGCGATCAGCTTCCGCCATCCGGCCCGGTCCTCGGAGCCGCCGCCGACCGGTGGTTTGCCCAGGTGGTCGACGACCAGGCGCAGCCCGGGGTGGCGCTCCGCCAGCTCCGGCACGTGGGCCAGCGCCGCGGGCGAGGAGGTGACGTAGTCGAAGGCCAGCCGCTCCTCGGCGAGCAGGTCGAGCCCCCGGGCGACGTCGGGGCGCAGGATCCACTCCTGGTCGGGGTTGTCGTGGATGAGGGCCCGGACGCCCACGACGTGCGGATCGCCGCGGAGCTGCGCCAGCCGGGTCCGGGCCCGCGCGGGGTCGTCCAGCGGGACCCAGGCGACGACGCCGACGATCTCCGGGTGGGCGGCGGCGTTCTCCCGCATGTACGCGGTGTCCGCGTCGTTGTCGGCGGCCTGGACGAGGACGGCGGCGGTGACACCGGCGGCGCGCAGCTGCGGACGGACGTCGGTGAACCGCATGGCCCGGTCGATGGGCGCGGAGTCGGGCCCGAGCCAGTCGTACGCGGCGCGCGCGGGATCCCAGACGTGCAGGTGTGCGTCGATGACGGTCATGCCCGCCTCCCGGTGGTGCGATGTACGGGGTCGAGGCCGGGAACGAGCCCGAGTCCGGCCGGTTCCGCCCAGAGGGCGTCGGGCACGTCGGCCGTTACGCGGCGCGCGCTGCCGGCGGACTGCGCCGTGTCCCGGGCGCCGGTCACCACCGACACGACCGCCGGGTCCCACAGCGGGTGGGCCACGGCGGCCTCCGGCGGGGTGACGCCGTGCCGGGCGCAGACGGCGGCGATCGCCGCCGCCCGGTCGGTCAGGGCGCGGGAGGCCGGCCGGTAGCCGTAGGTGGCACCGGCCGTCGGGCGGTCGGTCGCCGGCAGCCCGGAGTTGTGGACCGCGGCGGCGACGACGCCCGCGCCGCGCTCCCGGGCGAGGGCGAGCAGCGCGTCCCGGGCGGAGTGGTCCGGCAGGGTGTGCCGGCCGGCCACCATGACCAGGTCGACGTCGCACCGCCGGACGGACCCGGCCGGCATCGCCGTCTGGTTCATCCCGACACCCACCGCCTTCACCACGCCCCGGTCGCGCGGTGCGACGAGGGTGTCGACGCCGGTCCCGGCGGCCTGACGCCAGTGCGCGTCCGGGTCGTGCAGGTAGACGACGTCGACGTGGTCGAGGCCGAGCCGGCGCAGGCTGCCGTCCAGGGAGCGCGGGATGCCGTCCCGGCCGAAGTCGAGGACACGGCGGTACGCCGCCGGTACCGCGAACCCGCCGTCGTCCTGCCGGTGCGCGGTCCGCGGGCTGTGTATCAGCAGCCGGCCCACCTCGGTGGAGACCACGTACTCGGCGCGCGGACGGCGGGCGAGGGCGGCGCCCGGCCGGCGCTCGGCGAGGCCGAGGCCGTAGTGCGGGGCCGTGTCGAAGTAACGGACACCGCTGTCCCGGGCCGCGTCCAGGGCACCCGCGGCGTCCGCGTCGTCGACCACGCCGCCGAGATTGCCCAACTGGGCTGTGCCGAGACCGAGTCCGGTGAACGCGGGACCGCGTGCGGGGGTACGGGTACGCACCGTCCTCACCCGACCCTCGCGGCGGCGGAGGCGGCGAGGTCCTCCGGGTGGGCGAAGGGGCGGCGGGCCGCGTAGCGCTCCACCTCGTCGGCGACGGCGTCCCCGATGCGGTGCAGCTCCCCGCCGAGCGACCCGGCCAGGTGCGGGGTGAGCACCACGTTGTCCAGGGTCCA
Organism: Streptomyces sp. CRN 30; assembly: GCF_034105845.1. Classification (NCBI taxonomy): domain Bacteria; kingdom Bacillati; phylum Actinomycetota; class Actinomycetes; order Kitasatosporales; family Streptomycetaceae; genus Streptomyces; species Streptomyces sp. CRN 30. Next base: position 94,667 of record NZ_JAVRHI010000091.1, read on the forward strand.
CAGCTCGCTGCCGGCGGCAGGCGGTTCGGGGTCGGTGACGTCGAGCACGGCGTCGATACGGCCGGTGCGCAACTCGGCGACGAGCGCCTCCCGGTCGACGACGGCGCCCCGCGCGGTGTTCACCAGCGTGGCGCCGTCCGGCATCAGGGCGAGCCGTCCCGCGTCGATCTGCCCCTTCGTCCGCGGGGTGAGCGGCTGGTGCAGGGAGACCACCCGGCTCTCCGCCATCAGCACGTCCAGCGCCACCGGACGGTCACCGAGCGCGGTCGCCTCCGCGGCGGTGAGGGTGGGGTCGTGGAGGAGGACGTCCAGATCGAAGGGGCGCAGAAGCCGGAGCACCGCGCGGCCGACGGTGGAGGCACCGACGACACCGACGGTCTGCCGGTAGTTGCCGTGTCCCGGCGGCGCGGTGAGGAGGTCGGGCAGGCGGCGCCCCGCACGGTAGCGGTGGCCGGCGGTGAGGGCACGCTTGCCCGCGAGCAGGATCATCGCCAGCGCGTACTCGGCCACCGGGACGGAGTTGGCGGCGCGGGCGTTGGCCGCGACCACCCCGCGGGCGGCGAACACCGCCGGGTCCTCCAGACAGGTGGCTGCGACACCGCCCGCGTAGACCACGGCCCGCAGCCGGGAGGTGTGCGGGAGGTGCGCGGCCCGGACGACGGGGGCGTTCCAGCCCGCGACGAGGATCTCCGCGCCGGCCAGCGCCGCGCGGGACGCGGGGGAGTCCAGTTCGGTGAGGACGTGGTCGGTGTCGAGGTCGGCGGCGCGACGCAGCCGGGCGAGGGCGTCGTCGTCGAAGAGGGAACGGGCCAGCCGCCGGGGGTTCATGGCGAGGACGGCACGGGGACGGGCCACGGGGTACGGGCGGGGACGGGTCACGGGGTGCGCTCCTTCGCGGCGCGCTCACCCTGCTCGGACTCCAGCCGTCCGAGCCCCTCCACGCCGCTCCCGCCGGGTTCGGGCACGAGGCGCAGGCCCGCCGCCGGCGGCCGTACGTGGGGGCCGTCGGGGTGGGACCAGCCCGCGCCCGCCGCGAGTTCCGCCACGGCGGCCTCGTCGACCGTGATGCCGAGACCAGGGGTGTCACCGAGCACGATGCCGCCGTCCGCGACGACCTGGTCCACGGTGACCCCCACCGGCATCCCGGTGTCCTGCACCTCGGTGACCAGGTGGTTCGGGGTGGCCGCGGCGGCGTGGGCGAGCGGGTTGGCCTCGTAGCCGACCGGGCTGACCGGCAGGTCCCGGCCGTGCGCGAGGGTGGCCACCCGCAGGAAGTGGGTGATGCCCCAGACGCTGGCGGTCTGGACGACCTGCACGGCGTCCGCGGCGAGCAGGGGACGGAACTGTTCAAGCCCGGTGAGGTTCTCCCCGGAGGCGACGGCGGCGCGGGCGGCCCGGCCCACCGCCCGGTTGCCGGCCACGTCCCAGCGGCGCACCGGTTCCTCGATCCAGGTGATGTCCACCCGGCTCTCGATCCGGCTGAGCAGCCGCACCGCCTGGTGTCTTCCCCAGCTCTCGTTGACGTCCAGCATCAGGGCGGGGGAGCGGGTGTTGCCGCGGAGCACGTCGGCGACCGCCAGCAGCCGCGTGGTGTCGCGGTCCGCGTCGAGGCCGCCCTTGAGCTTGGCGCCGGTGAAGCCGCGCTCGGCCCAGCCGGAGTACAGCGCCACCAGCTCGTCGTCGCCCAGGGCGATGTCGAGGCCGGAGGCGTAACCGGGCACGAAGCGGTCGGCCGCGCCGAGGGTGCGCCACAGCGGCTCGTCGGCCATCTTCGCCTTCAGGTCCCACAGGGCCATGTCGAAGGCGCCGATGGTGCCGAACGTCGCGCCGCCGTGTCCGCTCTTGAACGTGTGCGCCAGCATCCGGTCGTAGAGCGCGGTGACGGCCCGCGGGTCCTGGCCGTCGAGGGCGGGGAAGACGCGCGGGGCGTCGGCGTGGGCGCCGAGCCCCACTCCGGTGAGACCGCGGTCGGTCTCGACCAGTACCACCGGGACCTCCGTGACACCGCCCGCGATGAAGCCGTTCGCGTCCCCGACGGGACGGCCCCACCGGTGCACCGTCCGCAGGGACCGGTATCCGGTGATTCTCAACTGCTCCCCCTCGAAGTGCTCGTTCGCGCCGTGCAAAGGGAACGGTGCCGTGCTGCCACCAGCGAAAACGCGGTGCGGCACCCTCAAGCGGTCGTAACGTATCATACAAGTGACGAGTTGGAGAGAGGCGTGAACGGCCTCACAGCGGCTCGCCGTTGACCGTCACCCGGTGCAGGGACAGGTCCGTCGCCGACTGGAACAGCGGGTCCCGCGCCGCCCGGTCGAAGGTGAGCCGGTCGAGGCGGACACCGCTCACCGGCGCCTCGGCCGGCCCGCGGACGCGCACCGGGTACTCGCACGGGCCGCGCACCGACCAGCGGGCCGCCGTCAGTCCGGACACCTCGGCCGGCAGTGTCCCGCCGGTGCCGCCCGCGTACTGGAAGGTGACCTCGAACGGCACGTACGTCCAGCCCGGCGCGTCGACGTCGGTCACGCGGACGTCGCGCACGTAACCGCCGCGCGTCGGCGTCGACTTGACGTTCAGCACCGAGGCGACGGACGCCTCGCCCAGCTCCGGGTCGTAGGGCAGGCGCAGCCCGCGGGCCACCACGTCCGAGACACCGCCGCTCATCTCGCTGCCGATGGCCACCGCCGCCCCGCCGCTCAGGTACACGCAGTCCCGGATGCGGATGTGCCGGGAGGGCACCCCGACCCGGCGGCCGTCCTCGTCGCGCCCCGACTTGATCGCGACGCAGTCGTCGTGCGTGGCGAAGGTGACCCGCTCGATGGTGACGTTCTCGCAGGAGTCGGGGTCGCAGCCGTCGCTGTTCGGCCCCTCGCACTCGACCCGCACATCGCGGACGGTGATGTCGCGGCTGAGCACCGGGTGGATGTTCCAGAACGGGGAGTTGCGCAGGGTGACACCCTCGATCAGCACGTTCGCGCAGGCGTAGGGCTGGACGAAGCTCGGGCGCAGGTGGTGGCCCGCGCCCAGGACCCGGTCGGCGACCGGGCCGCCCCGCGCGCCCCACTGCTCCAGGGTCGCCCAGTCCTCGCGCTCGTGCGGCATGCCGGTCTGCCAGCCGTACTGGCCGGAGCCCTTCCACGGCCACCAGTGCGCGTTGTCGCTCCGCGCGTCCAGGACTCCGCCGCCGGTCACGGCGATGTCGTGCTGCCGGTAGGCGTAGACCAGCGGCGAGTAGTTGTACACCTCGATGCCCTGCCACCGGGTGCGCACCACCGGCAGGTACGCCGCCGGGTCGGTGTCGAACAGCAGCGTCGCACCCTTCGCGACGTGCAGGTCCACGCCGCTGAGCAGGTGGACCGGGCCGGTGGCCCAGCGGCCCGGCTCCACCAGGACGTGCCCGCCGCCGGCCGCGTGGCAGGCCCGGACGGCGGCGCGCAGGGCGGCCGTGCAGTCGGTGGTGCCGTCGCCCACGGCGCCGTGGTCGGTGACGGGGAACCAGCGGTCGGGGAAGCGCGGACGCCCCCGGCCGGTCGCGGCGGCGTCCGTGGCACCGGCCAGGGGGAGCGCGGCGGCGGCCAGGGCGCCGAGGCGGAGGACATGTCTGCGTGCGGGATCGCTCATGGGTGTACCCCTCGGAAAGTGGTGGGACCGGCGGCGGGCGCGCACGCGGTGCCGCCGGTGGCGCGGCGGGCTCTGTCAGGGGCTGCGGCCCGGTCAGCCTTCCGGGGCGGACCGGTCGGGCAGGAAACGGGCGGCCTCGCCCGCGGCATGGGCGGCGAACATCGGCCCGGCGACCTCGGGGTCACCGGAGCGCAGCACGTCCAGGAGGTCCGCGTGGTGCTCGGCCATCGCGCCCCAGCCGCCCGCGTAACGCGGGTCGCCCAGCACGTGAAGGTCCCACAGGCTGGACTCGATCATGCGCCACAGGCGGATCAGCGCGGCGTTGCGGGCAGCTTCGCACACATGCCGGTGAAAGGACATGTCCGCGTCACGAAAAGCGCCGATGTCGTCCTCGGCGGCGGCCTCGCGCAGCAGTGACACGTCCTCGGTGAGCAGCCGGACGTGCTCGGCGTCCAGGCGCTCGGCGGCGCGCCGGGCCGCGTACTCCTCGAACATGACGCGGATGTCCCGGACGTCTCGCGCCTGGCGCGTCGAGATCCGCGCCACGTAGGTGCCGCGGTGCGGCTGGGAGACGACCAGCCCCTCGTAGGCCAGCCGTTTGATCGCCTCGCGGGGCGGCGCCTGACTGGTACCGACCTGGCGGGCGATCTCCGACTCCACCAGGCGGCGGCCGGGTTCGAGCCGGCCGCTGACGATCGAGTCGCGGAGCAGGGCGTAGACGTGGTCGGAGAGCAACTGACGCGGCATCCGCGCGGCGGACCGGACCTCCGGCCCGGTCTCCTCACGGGCCCGCCGGTCACGCCGCTCACGCGGGGCCCGCACCTCGCGCGCGTCCTCGGATTCGCGCGTCCCGCGCGACCCGTGCGGCCTCCGCGCTTCCGGCAGTCGTGCCCGCTGTTCCCGCCAGATCCGGGCCACGGTGGACTGCGACAGACCCAGCGTGTCCGCCAGGGCGCGGGTGGACGGCACCGGTGTGCCGTCCGCG
>NZ_JAVRHI010000092.1:0-52554 GCF_034105845.1 Streptomyces sp. CRN 30
GATTCCGGGTCCCGCCGCGCCGGTCGTGCCCCCGGCCCCCTCCCTGCCGCCCGCTCCCGCTCCCGCACCGGCCTTCGGTCCCGGCCCCGCCCCCGGTCACGACCCCTGGGCGCGGTACGACCCCTGGGCTGTCGCCCAGGGGCGGGCGGCCCTGCGGCGGAGCGGCGGCGGCGGTGGTCGGGCGCCGCGGCGCCCGCGGACCGTGGTGGCCGGCGTGGCGCTGCTGATCGCCCTGGTCTCCGGCGTCGGCGGCGGTGTCGTCGGCGCCTACCTGGAGCGCAACGGCGGCGTGGGCACCGTGGAGCTGCCGCAGGCCGACAGGGAACCGGCCGACCGCGACCCGGACAGCGTGGCCGGCATCGCGGCCAAGGCGCTGCCCGGGGTGGTCACCCTGCACGTGAGCGGCGCCGAGCAGGCCGGCACCGGCACCGGCTTCGTCCTCGACGACAAGGGCCACATCCTCACCAACGACCACGTCGTGCAGCCCGCCGGGGCCGACGGCGTCATAACGGTCACCTTCCACAGCGGCGACACCGCCGAGGCCACCGTCGTCGGCCGGGACAGCGGCTACGACCTCGCCGTGGTCGAGGTCCGCGGCGTCCGCGGCCTCACCCCCGTGCCTCTGGGCAACTCCGACAACGTCCAGGTCGGTGACCCCGTCGTCGCCATCGGCGCCCCCTTCGACCTGGCGGGCACGGTCACCTCCGGGATCATCAGCGCCACCGAGCGGCCCATCACGGCGGGCGGCGAGAAGGCCGACGGCAGCGACGTGTCGTACGTCGACGCGCTCCAGACGGACGCCCCCATCAACCCCGGCAACTCCGGCGGTCCGCTCCTCGACTCCGCCGGACGGGTCGTCGGCATCAACTCCGCCATCCGCTCGGCCGACGGCGCGGGCGGCCCGGAGAGCGGCCAGGCCGGCTCGATAGGGCTCGGCTTCGCCATCCCGGTCAACCAGGGCAAGCGCGTCGCCGAGGAGCTGATCAACACCGGCCACGCCACCCACCCGGTCATCGGCGTCACCCTCGACATGGACTACTCCGGCGACGGCGCCCGCGTCGGCGCGCGGGCCGGTGACGGCGGCCCCGCCGTCACCGAGGGCGGCCCCGGCGCCAGGGCCGGACTGAAGGCGGGCGACGTCATCACCGCCGTGGACGGCCGCCGTGTCCACTCCGGTGAGGAACTGATCGTCCGGACCCGGGCCCACCGCCCCGGCGACCGCCTGGAGCTGACCCTGGAGCGCGACGGCGAGGTGAGGAAGGTCTCGCTCGTCCTCGGCTCCTCGGACGGCGACTGACCGCCGGCACAAGCCCCGTAGGAGGACCGGAAAGGCAAACAATGCGGAAAGCCGCCGTGCGGACGCGTCAGGAGCGCACGGGACTGTACCGGTCTGACGGGATGGGCGGGTACCGTGGAGGCGGACCGGACATCCCAAGGAGCTTCAGGTGTTCAATGACATAGGACCGCTCGAGCTGGTCACGCTCGTTGTCCTCGCCGTGCTCGTCTTCGGTCCGGACAAGCTCCCCAAGGTCATCCAGGACGTGACCCGCACGATCCGGAAGATCCGCGAGTTCTCGGAGAGCGCCAAGCAGGACATCCGGCAGGAGCTCGGCCCCGAGTTCAAGGACTTCGAGTTCGAGGACCTCAACCCCAAGACGTTCATCCGCAAGCAGCTGGACAACGACGAGCTGGGGCTGAAGGAGATCCGCAACGGCTTCGACCTGAAGAAGGAGATGGCCGAGGTCACCGACGCCGTCCACGGCCGCGACTCCGAGTCGTCGGCGTCCGGGACGTCCTCCTCGTCTCCCTCCTCTTCCTCCGGCCGGGTCGACATGACCAAGAAGCCGGAGGGCGGCGCCCGCGACGAGCGCCCGCCCTTCGACGCGGACGCCACCTGAGCCCACCGGTTCCCTTCACGCCCGTCGACCTGCGCCTCCGCGCCGGTGACGGGCGTGACGTGCGTCATACTCCATCACGGTCGTCCACGGCTGGTTCCCGCCCTCCGTACGACCCACGCGCAGGGCGCTTTCCCGGCAGTTCCGATAGGTGTGGCTATGCTGCCGACTTGTTGTGCGGATCGTACGAGTACGCCCGAAGGGGGGCGGGCCGTGCCGGTCCGACGAGAGCGAGGAGGCGTCCGGGCACATGGAGACGACGAGTGGGGCAGTCGCGCAGGCGCCGGCCGCGGAGGGCGGAGAAGCGTCCCCGTCCGCCCGGCGTGCGGTCGACGGCTTCCTGCGTGCGCCCTTTCCGTGGTACGGCCTCGACGAGGCGTTCACCGGGCCGCGCCGGCTGATGCAGGTCGGCACGGCAGCCGACGGGGCCGTGGAGCACGGTTCCATCGGACACGGTGACGAACCGTCGGTACGCAACGAGCACGTGGCGGGCGACGATCAGGACGCCAAGGAGAAGTTCGCGGTCGTCGTGACGGTCGCGGCCAATCCGGTACGGCGCAGCGCCGACGGCACGGGGATGCTGGAGGCCACGTCGGTCTCCTCGGCGGCCTGGCTCGCCGGGGTGGGCCTGCTGTCCTGCACCTGGCCGGGACAGATGGACCACTCCCTGCGGGACGACTGGCTCGACCAGCAGACGGAGACGGCGTGGGTCCTCGCGGACGACCTCCACGGCGAGGACTGGTCGACGCTGTCGCTTCCCGTGGACGGGGTGCCGACGCGGTTCCACTACCGGGAGTCCGAGTTCGGGTGGGTCCTCGCCGGCTCCACCGAGCAGGGGGTTCATCTGGGGGCGTACGGGCGGGGCATGAGCGCGTACGGGCTGGCTTTCGCCGTTGTGAAGGATATCGGCGCCTACACGTGATTCCGGGCGGCTGCGGGCTCGTTGCGATTGCCCGCGCCGTTCCCCGCGCCGTTCCCCGCGCCCCTTACGGGGCGCGGTCCCTCTCGGGTGCGGATCAGGACTCCGGGCTAGAACTTGTTCCTGGGCGTGATGCCCAGGGACAGGCCCGAGAGGCCGCGCTGGCGGCCGCCCAGCTTGCCGGCGATGGCGCGCAGGGAGGCGCCCGCCGGGGAGTCGGGGTCGGAGAGGACGACCGGCTTGCCGTCGTCGCCGCCCTCGCGGAGACGGACGTCGATCGGGATGGAGCCGAGGACCGGGACCGTCGCGCCGGTGGTGCGGGTCAGGCCGTCGGCGACCGTCTGGCCGCCGCCGGTGCCGAAGACGTCGACCATCTCGCCGCAGTGCGGGCAGGGCAGCCCGGACATGTTCTCGACGACGCCGACGATCTTCTGGTGGGTCTGCACGGCGATCGCGCCGGCCCGCTCGGCCACCTCGGCCGCCGCCTGCTGAGGGGTCGTCACGACGAGGATCTCGGCGTTCGGCACCAGCTGGGCGACGGAGATCGCGATGTCACCGGTGCCCGGCGGCAGGTCCAGGAGCAGGACGTCCAGGTCACCCCAGTACACGTCGGCCAGGAACTGCTGGAGCGCGCGGTGCAGCATCGGGCCGCGCCACACCACCGGGGCGTTGCCCGGGGTGAACATGCCGATGGAGATGACCTTCACGCCGTTCGCCGACGGCGGCATGATCATGTTCTCGACCTGGGTGGGACGGCCGTCGGCGCCCAGCATGCGGGGGACGGAGTGGCCGTAGATGTCGGCGTCCACGACACCGACCTTGAGGCCGTCGGCGGCCATGGCGGCGGCGAGGTTCACCGTCACCGACGACTTGCCGACGCCGCCCTTGCCGGAGGCGACCGCGTAGACCCGGGTGAGGCTGCCCGGCTTGGCGAAGGGGACCTCGCGCTCGGTCTGGCCGCCGCGCAGCGCGGTGGCCAGCTCCTTGCGCTGCTCGTCGCTCATCACGTCCAGCGTGACGTCGACCCGGGTGACGCCCTCGACCCGGGAGACGGCGTCGGTGACGCGCTGGGTGATGGTGTCCCGCATCGGACAGCCGGAGACCGTGAGGTACACGGTGACCGCGACCGTCCCGTCCGCACCGATGTCCACCGACTTGACCATCCCGAGTTCGGTGATGGGCCGGTTGATCTCGGGGTCGTTCACCGTCGCCAGTGCCTCGCGCACCGCGTCTTCCGTAGCCATGAGGACGATGGTACGGCGCCCGGCGGGGCCCCCGGTAAGCCCGTCAGCGGTCGTCTGCGTCACGTCCCCGCGGCCGTTCCGCCGGGAGTGCCGGGAAGGATCCGGTATCGGAGCGGTGGCCGTTCTGCCGGACCTCCAGCTCCTTGAGGATGGACTCCAGCTCGGAGCGCATCCAGTCGCGGGTCGCCACCTCGCCGAGGCCGATGCGCAGGGCGGCGATCTCCCGGGCCAGGTACTCGGTGTCGGCGATCGACCGCTCGTTCTGTCTGCGGTCCTGCTCCAGGTTGACCCGGTCGCGGTCGTCCTGCCGGTTCTGCGCGAGCAGGATCAGCGGGGCCGCGTAGCTGGCCTGGAGGGACAGCATCAGCGTCAGGAAGATGAACGGGTACTCGTCGAAGCGCAGACCGGTCGGCGCGGCGATGTTCCACACCACCCACGCCACGATGACCACGGTCATCCAGACGATGAACCGCCCGGTGCCCAGGAAGCGCGCCACGCTCTCCGACAGCCGTCCGAACGCCTCCGGGTCCCATTCGGGCAGCAGCCGGCGGCGCGGCGGCCGGGGCTGGTCCAGGCGGGCGCCGCGGGGCCGGGAGGTGGCGGTCGCTCCCGAGACCGCGCGCTCCCGCACGCCGGTCTCCCGCTCAGGCGCCATCGGTCCGCACCTCCCCGGTGCCCTCGTCGAGGTGGTACTCGGTCTCCCGCCAGTCGTCGGGCAGCATGTGGTCCAGTACGTCGTCGACCGTGACCGCGCCCAGCAGCGACCCGGAGTCGTCCACCACGGGGGCGGCCACCATGTCGTAGGCGGCGAAGAACCCGGCGACCACGGGGAGCGCGGCCTCCGGTTCCAGGGGTTGCAGATCGTCGTCGATGATCGAGCCGACCAGGGTGTACGGGGGGTCGCGCAGCAGCCGCTGGAAGTGGACCGTGCCGAGGTACTTGCCGGTCGGGGTCTCGTCGGGCGGGCGGCAGACGTAGACCTGCGCGGCGAGGGCGGGGGACAGGTCGCGGTTGCGGACCCGGGCGAGGGCGTCGGCGACGGTGGCGTCGGGCCGCAGCACGATCGGCTCGGTCGTCATCAGGCCGCCCGCGGTGTGCTCCTCGTACGCCATCAGCCGGCGCATGTCGGCCGCGTCGGACGGCTTCATCAGGCTGAGCAGCCGCTCCTTGTCGGCCTCGGGCAGCTCGCCGAGCAGGTCGGCGGCGTCGTCGGGGTCCATCGCCTCCAGCACGTCGGCGGCGCGCTCCTCGGCGAGCTTGCCGAGGATCTCGATCTGGTCGTCCTCCGGCAGCTCCTCCAGTACGTCGGCGAGGCGGTCGTCGTCGAGGGCGGCGGCCACCTCCGCGCGGCGCTTGGGGGAGAGGTGGTGCAGGACGTTGGCGAGGTCGGCGGGGCGGAGCTGCTCGAAGGTGGCGAGGAGGTTCTCGGCGCCCTGGCCGTGCTCCTCGGCGGAGAACCCGGTGACGGCCGAGAACTCCACGGTCAGAGCGTCGCCCTTGCTGCGCCGGAAGGCCCCGCCGCGGCGGCCCTTGCGGACGAAGACCCGGTCGATCTCCCACTCCCGGCGGGCGGGGAGCTGCTGCACCGACAGGTCGAGGACGGTGACCTCCTCGCCGGTCTCGGTGAGGGTGACGCGGCGGTCGAGGAGTTCGCCGAAGACGAGGCGTTCGGTGGGGCGCTGCTCGAACCGGCGGACGTTGAGCACACCGGTGGTGAGGACCTGGCCGGACTGGACGCCGGTGACCCGGGTCATCGGCAGGAAGATCCGGCGGCGAGTGGCGACCTCCACGACCAGGCCGAGCAGGCGCGGGGGTTTCTGTCCGACGCGGAGCATGACGACCAGATCGCGCACCCGTCCGACCTGGTCGCCGTTGGGGTCGAAGACGGCGACACCGGAGAGATGCGATACGAAGATCCGGGGGGCGCCCGCTGCCATGGCCGCGGCTCCTTTTCGTCGAGCCCGCCTGTGCAGGCTGTGCTGCGTCGTGTTCCTGTGTCCCTTTTCCGAATTGCCCGCTCGGACGGCCTTCAGGCTAGCCCGTCCCGAACGTGTCCGCCCTGGTGGCCGGTCCGGACGGACTGGCTCCGCCGGCCGTGCCGGGCACCGGTACGCTGCCGTACGCCGCACCGGCCTCCCGCGAGAAAGGCAGCCCCACCCGTGACAGTGACTCCCCGGCGCAGAACCCCTCGGGCCGCTCTCACGGGCGCCGCGTGCGTCCTGGCCGTCGGGGCGGGACTGACGGGGTGCGGCGGCGACGAGGACCCCGACGCGGGCACCAACGGCGTGGGCAAGCTGACGGCCGCGCAGATCCAGCAGAAGACCCGGACGGCCGCCGCGGCCGCCGAGACGGTCCGGCTGCACGGCTCGGTGGTGACCAGCGGCCGCACGTACGCCCTCGACATGCGGCTGAACTCCGACGGCGGCACCGGCTCGGTGACGTCCAAGGGGTCGAAGTTCGACCTGCTGCGGATCGGCGAGCAGCTCTTCCTCAAGGCCGACGCCGGGTTCTGGAGCCATGACACGGGCAAGGCGGACGCCGCCGCGGCCGAGAAGCTGGCCGACAAGTACGTGAAGGTGCCGCAGGGCGACCCCTCGTACAAGAAGTTCAGCGGGTTCACGGACAAGGACGTCCTCCTCGACGGTCTGCTCGCGCTGCACGGCACGGTGGAGACGGACGGCCGGCACGAGCAGAACGGCACGCGCACCGTCCGCATCAGCGGCGACGACGGCTCGGGCGGTTCGCTCGACGTCTCCCTGGAGGGCAAGCCGTACCCCCTGCGCCTGGTCCGCGCGGGCAGCGCGGGCACGTTGCGCTTCTCCGACTGGAACAAGACGCTGGAGCTGAAGGAACCGGGCAAGGACGAGACCTTGGACTACGGCAAGCAGTTGCCGACGTCGTAGACGCTTGTGCTGTGGCGCCCCGTAAGGGGCGCGGGGCTCAGACATCGTGCGGCTCCGCCGCGTGGGCGCGCCCAGCCCCGACGAGCCCGCGGCCGAGGCCCTACCCCCGCCGCCCCCGGCGTTTGAACAGCAGCCGTGGCACCGCCGCCGGAACCGGCCGGCGCGTGGTCGCCGGCGTCGGCAGAGGCGCCGCCGCCAGGTCGCCGTCCGGCAACGGCACCGTCGACCCCACCGGCTCCAGCCGTACCACCCGGCACTCCCGCCCCCAGCGTTCGACCATCGCCTCGCCGTCGGGCGCGTTCAACCGCTTGCCCTTCAGCTCGGCGACAGCCGCCTCCCACGCCTCGGAGCCGGAGGCCAGTTCCACCACCCGCGCCGTCCAGGTGACCAGCCGGCCGCCCTTGTCCTTGCTGCGGACCGTCACCTCGACGTTCGCCCCGTCGGTCAGGGACGGCAGCGGCTGCTCGCCGGGGCCGTCGCCGACCACGCAGGCCGCGCCCTCGTACCAGACGTGCCACAGCGCGCGGGCCGGTGCCCCGGGGGAGCCGGCCCAGATGAGGCCGGACTTCTTCGTGGCCTCCTCGACGAGAGTCCGGCCGAGCAGCTCGCTTGTCATGCCGCCCAGCCTAGCCAGGCCGCCCGGCGCGGGCGGGTCAGAGCCAGCCGTTGCGCTTGAGGGTGCGGTGGATGCCGAAACAGATCGCCACGGTGACGCCGATGACCATCGGGTAGCCGAACCGCCAGTGCGTCTCCGGCATGTGGTCGAAGTTCATGCCGTACACCCCGCACACCATCGTCGGCACGGCGACGATCGCCGCCCAGGACGTGATCTTGCGCATGTCCTCGTTCTGCGCGACGGACGCCTGGGCGAGGTTGGCCTGGAGGATGGAGTTCAGCAGTTCGTCGAAACCGACGACCTGCTCCTGTACCCGGGCGAGGTGGTCGGCGACGTCCCGGAAGTACTTCTGGATGTCCGGGTCGACCAGCCGCATCGGCCGCTCGCTGAGCAGCAGCATGGGCCGCAGCAGCGGGGAGACCGCCCGCTTGAACTCCAGTACCTCGCGCTTGAGTTGGTAGATCCGGCCGGCGTCGCTGCCGCGCGGGGAACCCTTGCGGCCGGGCGAGAACACCTCGGTCTCGACCTCGTCGATGTCGTCCTGCACGGCGTCGGCGACCGCGATGTAGCCGTCGACGACGTGGTCGGCGATGGCGTGCAGCACCGCCGAGGGGCCCTTCAGCAGCAGCTCGGGGTCGTCCTGGAGGCGGTGGCGCAGCGTGCGCAGCGAGCCCTTGCCGCCGTGCCGGACGGTGATGAAGAAGTCCCGTCCGGTGAAGCACATGACCTCACCGGACTCCACGACCTCGCTGTTGGCGGTGAGCCGGTCGTGGTCGACGTAGTGGATGGTCTTGAAGACGGTGAACAGGGAGTCGTCGTACCGCTCCAGCTTGGGCCGCTGGTGGGCCTGGACGGCGTCCTCCACGGCCAGCGGGTGCAGCCCGAACTCCCGGGCGATACCGGCGAATTCGTCCTGGGTGGGCTCGTGCAGCCCGATCCACACGAAACCGCCGTCGCGGCGCACCAGGCGCATCGCCTCGTGCGGGGTGAGCGGGGCGTCCGTCCGGAGCCGGTGGCCGTCGCGGTAGACGGCGCAGTCGACGACGGCCGAGGCGGAGGCCGGGTCGCGGGTGGTGTCGTAGGCGCCGCTGTCCTTGCGCAGCGGGACGCGGGACGGGCGGACCGCGGCTCGCAGGTCACGGATCATCGACATGGCAGGCTCCTTCGCTACGGGCAGCGAACGGCGCCGACGACGGGTGGAACCACCCGGAATGAGGACGTCCTGCACAGGGCGTGCGTGCACGGGGCGTGCGTGCACGTGTCCGGCGCGTCCACAAAGCGGGGAGCACCGCACCGTCGCGGTGGCGGGCTTCGCTGCTGGTTCACATGAGACGAAGTGCTCTTCCGCAGGAAAGCGCGCGGCTGACGAAAGGCGGCAACCGGTTCGGTCCGGAAGCGGCGGCGTCAGCGGCCGGAAGAGCGGGTGGTACTGCACGGTCGACTTCGGTCCATGCCAGCCCCACCTCCTCCGGCCGATCCCTCGTGAGGGATGTCCATTCCCTCGTTTAGGAGGGTTCCCCGTAGGGGAGTGTTCATCACAGCGTCGAGGCTTCGAGTCACACGCTTCTGCGTGCTGCCCGACGACCGGCTCAGAGTACCAGCCACCCGTTGTGTCAAGGCGCCGCTTTGCCTTGTACTGACGAGTTCTATGCTCGCCGCATGGCTGATGTTCTTCCTCTGGTCGAGGCCCGGTTGCGCAGCGCGCTGGGGGAGCCGGACGCCCGCGCGGCCGTCACCTTCCTCGGCACGGACCGCATCGAGGTGCTGCGCTTTCGCGGGTCAGGCCCGGAGGGCGACGTCGTCCGCTACGCCACCCTCGGCATGTCCGCGCAGCCCATGGCGGACCCGACCGCGGTGCTCGCCGATCCGGTCGCGGGCCCCCGCGCCGAACTGGTCCTCTCGGTGCGGGCGGGGACCGCCGACACCGACAAGGTGCTCAGGCCGCTCGCCGTGCTCGCCGCGTCCCCGCAGGTCGAGGGCGTGGTCGTGGCCCCCGGCGCCTCCCTGGACGTGGGCGAGCCGCTGTGGCCCGGGGCGCCGTTCACCTCGGTCCTGGTGGCCGAGCCGGGTGGCCTGGTGGAGGACCTGGAACTGGACGCTCCGCTGGAGCCCGTACGGTTCCTGCCGCTGCTGCCGATGACGCCGAACGAGGCCGCGTGGAAGCGGGTCCAGGGCGGCCCGGCGCTCCAGGAGCGGTGGCTGACGCACGGCACGGACCTGCGGGATCCGGTCCGCCGGTCCGTACCGCTGGAGTGACGTAACTCACCGTACGGCCGGGCCCAGTTGGCGTCGGCCGGCGCGGACCGAGACGTGGTCCTCGGTGGCGTGCCGGGGCTTCGGCTCCTCCGCTTCTCCGCTCCTCCGCTTCATGGGCGAGCGCCCGGCGTCGTACGCCGACGACGACCGCGCCGGCGACGACCGCGAGGGCGGTGGAGACGGGGAGCGCGTCGCCGAGGCCCCGGCCGGCCCGGTGGCCGATGAGCCGGCCGACCGTGGCGGAGGTGTCCGCGAGGCCCGCGAAGACATCGCGATGCCGGTGACAGGCTCCGTCTCCGGCCGGATCGGCGGCGGAAAGACCCTGCTGTCGGCCTCGCCCTCGTCGTGGGGCGACGACGGACGCGCCGATGGACACGACGGCGGACGCGCCGGCGGACGCGCCGATGGACGCGCCGATGGACACGACGGCGGACGCGCCGGCGGTGGCCCGGACGGCCTAGGGCTGACGCGGGAAGCGAGCCGCGTCTGCTTCTGCCCGGTCGGAGGCGACGGCTCGGGGGTGCCCGGCCGGATGGGTGATCGTCCTTGACGTGGTGCGGATGGGGTAGGACCGTGGGGCCCTATGAGGGGCGAACCCAGTTGCCCGAAGTGTGGTGGCCGGGTCAGGGCTCCCGGTCTCTTCGCCGATTCCTGGCAGTGCGACGCGCACGGCCCCGTCCATCCGGTCCAGCCGGTGATACCGCCGAGCGTGGAAGCCCTCGAAGTCGTCGTGCACCGCACCCAGGTCCCGGTGTGGATGCCCTGGCCGCTGCCGGTCGGCTGGCTCTTCACGGGAGTGGCGTACGCGGGCGACGAACGTACCGGCGGCCGGGCGACCGCCGTCGCCTGCTCCGGTCCCGGGCCGCTCGGCGGCATCGGCGAGCTGATCCTGGTGGCCGAGGAACTGGGTGTCGGCCTCGGCGCGCACTACGCCGGCCTGGACGGGCCGGACCCCGGTCCCTCCCTCGACGTCGAGAAACCGCCCCAGGCCAAGGTGCTCGCCGCCGGTCGGCCCACGCCGCTGTGGCACGTCTCCGGCGCCCCCGCCGACCGGGCCGTCTTCGCGGGCGAGGCGCTGGGAATGTGGCTGTGGGCCGTCGTGTGGCCCGAGCGGGCGGGGCTGCTGATGTACGACGAACTGGTGCTGACGGATCTGCGCGAGGCGGGGGCGGAGGTACAGCTGGTGCCGTGCGGCGCGCTGTCTCCGCGGCTGATCGATCCGTAGGGGGTCCGGGATCCGTAGGGCCGCGCGGGTGCGCGAGGAGAAGTTCGGCGTCCGGTTATCCTTCTTTACGTCCTTCTGTTCGATGTCAACCCTCTGGAGTCGCCGTGCGTATCGACCTGCACTGTCACTCCACGGCCTCCGACGGAACGGACACCCCCGCCGAACTGGTGCGCAACGCCGCCGCCGCCGGGCTCGACGTCGTCGCGCTGACGGATCACGACACCACCCGCGGCCACGCCGAGGCCCTCGCCGCGCTGCCCGAGGGACTCACACTGGTCACCGGCGCCGAACTGTCCTGCCGGATTGGCGGCGTCAGCATGCACATGCTGGCCTATCTCTTCGACCCCGAGGAGCCCGCGCTGCTCGCCGAGCGCGAGCTGGTCCGGGACGACCGGGTGCCGCGCGCCAAGGGCATGATCGCCAAGCTCAACGAGCTGGGCGTCCCCGTCACCTGGGAGCAGGTCGCGCGGATCGCCGGTGACGGTTCCGTGGGCCGCCCGCACATCGCGACCGCCCTGGTCGAGCTGGGTGTCGTACCGACCGTGAACGACGCCTTCACCGGGGACTGGCTGGCCGACGGCGGCCGGGCCCACATGGAGAAGCACGAGACCGACCCCTTCGAGGCCGTCCGGCTGGTCAAGGGCGCGGGCGGTGTCGCGGTGTTCGCGCACCCGGCCGCCGCCAAGCGCGGCCGTACGGTGCCGGAGTCGGTGATCGCCGAGCTGGCCGCCGCCGGTCTCGACGGCATCGAGGTCGACCACATGGACCACGACGCCGCGACCCGGACCAGGCTGCGCGGCCTCGCCGGAGACCTGGGCCTGCTCACGACCGGGTCGAGCGACTACCACGGCAGCCGGAAGACCTGTGTGCTCGGCGAGTACACGACCGACCCCGAGGTCTACGGGGAGATCACGCGGCGCGCGTTCGGGGCGTTCCCCGTGCCGGGAGCCGGCGGAGCCTGACCCCCCCGCGGGCCGTCGCCCGTCCCGGGGCGTCATCCGTCCCGGGACGTTGCCTGTCTTGGGCTGTCGCCCGTCCAGGGTCGTTGCCTGGCTTGGGCTGCCGCCCGTGCCGGGTCGTCGCCCGCCGTCCGTTCCCCGTGTTCGCACCATCGCAAGGCCAGTAACGCACCCATGTTCGATGTCGCCGTCTTCGGTTCCCTCTTCCTGACCCTGTTCGTCATCATGGATCCCCCCGGGATCACCCCGATCTTCCTCGCCCTGACCGCCGGACGGCCGGGCGCGATGCAGAAGCGGATGGCCTTCCAGGCGGTCTGTGTCGCCGGCGGTGTGATCACCGTGTTCGGGCTGCTCGGCCACCAGATCCTGGACTACCTGCACGTGTCGGTGCCCGCGCTGATGATCGCGGGCGGACTGCTGCTGCTCCTCATCGCGCTCGACCTGCTCACCGGCAAGACGGACGAGCCCAAGCAGACCAAGGACGTCAACGTCGCGCTCGTACCGCTCGGCATGCCGCTGCTGGCCGGTCCCGGCGCGATCGTCTCCGTGATCCTCGCGGTGCAGAAGGCCGACGGCATCGGCTCCCAGGTCTCCGTCTGGTCGGCGATCTTCGCCATCCACGTCGTGCTGTGGCTCGTGATGCGGTACTCGCTGCTGATCATCCGGGTCATCAAGGACGGCGGCGTGGTCCTCGTGACCCGGCTCGCCGGCATGATGCTCTCCGCGATCGCCGTGCAGCAGATCATCAACGGGATCACCCAGGTGATCAACGGCGCCTGACTCCTGGGCGGCGGAGCCCACCCGGCGCTGCGGAGAACGTGCCGCACGCGGACGGGCCCCGTACACACCGTGTGTACGGGGCCCGTCCCTGCTGTGAGCGGAGATCCGCCGCTACGAGGCCGTGGTGTCGGCGGGGCGGATCCACAGCCGCTGCCCTATGGCCGCGGCCTGCTGGACGATGCGGTTGACGGAGGCGGCGTCCACGACGGTGGTGTCGACGGGCGTGCCGTCGACGTCGTCGAGTCGCATGACTTCAAAGCGCATGGCCTCTCCCTTCGTCTGGTCATCCTCCGCGGCGGGACGGACGGTCCCGTGAGGAGGACTACTGAGGGGAGCCCGCGGGTCATCGGTGCCCGGGGTTCCGTAATGAGTCAACGGGTCGTGTGTTACGAACATTCCCTACGCTAAGGAAATTTTTCGAAAGACTAATTACCGCACGGTAAGTTGTCGATTACCTGTGTGGAACAAGACTGACCGGGACCGGTTGTGTTCGCTGCGTGACCGCCGGGACAATGGAGGGGATGAACGACGACCTCGCTTCCCTGCCCTCCCGCATCGACCGCACCAACGAGCTGCTCCAGCGCATGCTCGCCGAGGTGGCGAAGACGCCCTCGACCCACGCGATCTTCGTCGATGCCGGGTACCTCTACGCGGCGGCGGGACGGCTGGTCGCCGGGACCGAGGACCGCCGTGCCTTCGACCTCGACGCCGAGGGGCTGATCGAGGCGCTCATCGACCGCGCCCGCACGATCTTCGCGGACAGCCGGCTGCTCCGGGTCTACTGGTACGACGGCGCCAGACGCCGCATCCACACCGCCGAGCAGCAGTCCATCGCCGAGCTGCCCGACGTCAAGGTCCGGCTCGGCAACCTCAACGCCAACAACCAGCAGAAGGGTGTCGACTCCCTGATCCGCAGCGATCTGGAGTCCCTCGCCCGGCACCGCGCGATCAGCGACGCGGCGCTCCTCGGCGGCGACGAGGACCTGGTCTCGGCGGTCGAGGCCGCCCAGGGGTACGGCGCCCGCGTCCACCTCTGGGGCATCGAGGCCCCCGAGGGACGCAACCAGGCCGACCCGCTGCTCTGGGAGGTCGACAGCCAGCGCACCTTCGACCTGGACTTCTTCAAGCCCTATGTCTCCCGGCGCAGCCTCCCCGTCTACGAGGCGTCGGGCACGGCCCGGCCGACCCGGGAGAACGTCCGCTTCGTCGGTTCCCAGATCGCGGCGAAGTGGCTGGCGGCACGCGGCCGGGAGGCGCTCGTCGAACTCCTCGACGGCCACCCCTATCTGCCCGGCCCGGTCGACCAGGACCTGCTGGTCGAGGCGGAGGGACTGCTCCAGTACTCCCTGCGCGGCCAGGCGGATCTGCGGCGGGCGCTGCGGGACGGATTCTGGGAGTACGTGCACACGCAGGACTAGTGGGTCCAGCGGGTCCAGCGGCTCCAGCGGGTCCAGCGGGTCCGTCCGGCTGGCTCGGTCAGTCGACCCGCACCACGAACTTGCCGCGCACCCCGCCGGCCTCCAGGGCCCGGTGCGCCGCCGCCGTCTCCTCCAGCGGGAAGACGGTGTCCACGGCCGGACGCAGCACGCCGTCCGCCACGTAGCGGGCGAGATCGTCGAAGAGCGGCCGCCCGGGGGCGCCGCTGAAGAACCGCACCCTGCCGCGCCCGTGCACGGCGCTGGCCGCGAGGTATCCCAGCGACGCCGCGATCCGCCGGGTGTCGACCGCGATCGTCACCATCCGCCCGCCGGGCCGCAGCAGCCTCCGGTGGGCGCGCAGCTCGGTGCCGACGGTGTCGAGCACGACGTCGAAACGGCCGAGGCCGCCGACGTCCCCGGGGGTGACGGTGCGGTGGTCGACGGCGTGGTGGGCGCCGAGGGCACGGACGAAGTCGAGGTTGGCGGCGCGGGCCAGCGCGGTCACCTCGGCGCCCAGGGCCCGCCCGAGCTGCACGGCGACGGAGCCGACGCCGCCCGCGGCGCCCCGTACGAGGAGCCGTTCGCCGGGGCGCAGCGCGGCCTTGTCGCGCAGTGCGGTGACGGCCGTGGTGCCGACCGGGAGCGCGGCGGCCTCGACGAGGTCCAGCCCCTCCGGGACCGGACCGAGCCGGTGGGCCGGTACGGAGACGTACTCGGCGGCGGTGCCCTTCGGGGTGCGGCCCGGGACGCCCCACACCCGGTCGCCGACCGCGAAGCCCGTCGTACCGGTGCCGAGCGCCGCGACCTCACCGGTGAAGTCGAGGCCGACGCGCTGCGGGAACGCCGAGCCGGTGAGCAGACGGGTGCGGCCCTCGCGCAGGTACAGCTCGCCGCCGTTCACGGAGAACGCCCGTACGCGCACCAGTACCTCGCCGGGCGCGGGGTCGGGGCGCGGCACCCGGCCCACGTAGAGGACGTCGGGGCCACCGAAGCGGTCGAAGAGTACGGCTTTCATTGTGGGGTTCATGGTGTTCATGAGGGCTTGTCTCGTCTCTGCCGGTGGGTGGGGGTGGGGGTGGGGGTGGGCGTGGAGGCCGAGCGTAGGGTGACAAGTGGACGGCATCGTCCACTTCTGGCGGAGGTGAGAGAGAGTGACGGCCGATTCCTCTCGGTTCGGAGAGGCGGCGGACGGAGCGGGGGACGCCGTGGGGGACGAGGCGGGCGCCGTCGGTGCCGGGCTGCGCGCGGACGCGCGGCGCAACCGGCGGCGGATTCTCGCGGCGGCCCGCGAGGTGTTCGCCGAGCACGGCATCGACGCGCCCATGGCCACCGTGGCCAGACGGGCCGGGGTCGGCGTGGCCACGCTCTACCGGCGTTTCCCGACCCGCGACGACCTGGTGGACGCGGCTTTCGCGCATCAGCTGGACACCTGTGCCCGGGTGCTGGCGGAGGCCGTGGCCGACCCGGACCCGTGGCACGGCTTCCAGCGGCTGTTCGAGACGATCTGCCGGTTGCAGCAGGAGGAACGGGGGTTCCCGGCGGCGTTCGTCGCAGCCTTCCCCGACCGGTCGAAGGACCACACGCGGGCCCGCGCGCTCGCCGAGCGGCAGCTCATGACCCTGATCCGCAGGGCACAGGCCGCGGGCGCGCTGCGGTCCGACTTCCACCCGTCCGACCTCGGGGTGGTCCTGCTCGCCCACTGCGGTCTGGTCACCGCGCTGCCCGGCGACGGGGCGGCGTCGCGGCGGCTGGTGGCCTACCTCCTCGAAGCGTTCCGCGCGCACCCGGCGCGGGGCGCGCTGCCGCCGCCGAGCGGGCTGCGGCTGGATTCGCTGCCGATGGCGGCGGAGGGGCGGGGATAGCGGGTCCGGGTCCGGGTTCGGGTTCGGGGCCGGGGGCAGCGGGTCCGGGTCCAGGTCCGGGGGCGTGAGGTGGTCCGTCAGGCGGCTGTCGTCGTGTCCCAGAAGTCGGCGAGGGCCGTGGCGGTGTGCAGCGGCCGGTCCGCGTTGGGGGAGTGCTCCGCCCCGGTGACGACGGTCCGGCGCGCGTCCAGTCGTAGCGCCATGTCGTCCAGGAGGGGCAACGGCCACGTGTCGTCGCGCTCGCCCGACAGGACGTGGAACGGCAGCGGCAGCACGGACAGCTCCGCGACCCGGTCCGGCTCGCTGCACAACTGACTTCCAGCGGCGAGGAGTTGAGCGGGCTTCGTGGTCAGCCAGCGCAGCCGCAGCCGCTCCTCGTCGACCGGGTCGCCGCCGGGGCCGCCGGGCCCAGGGGCCTCGCCGGGCCCGCTGACCTCCTCGGGCGCCCCCATGGTCTGCATCGTCTCCCAGACCTCAGCCATCGACATCACGGCGAGCGCGTCCCGCAGCAGCTTCACGCGCTGCTGCTGCGGCACCGAGATCTGCGCCGGACCCGAGGACATCAGGGTGAGGGAACGGAAGGGGGCGTGGTCGAGGAGGACGGCGGCACGGGCGATCTGGCCGCCGAGGGAGTGGCCGAGCAGGTGCAGCGGGGTACCGAGTGCGGCGGCCTGGGCGAGTACGTCCCGGGCCAGCTCCGGCTGGGCGTACGCGGACTCGTCGTGCTCCGGGCCGCCGGTCTCGTACTGGCCCCGGCCGTCCACGGCGACCGTGCGGTAGCCGCGCGCCGCGAGGGGCTCGTGCAGCAGGGTGAAGTCCTCCTTGCTGCCCGTGAAGCCGGGCAGCAGCAGCACGGTGCCGCGCGGCTCGACGCCGTCGGCGGCGGGCGAGTCGACGGCGGCGAACTCGCCGCGCGCGGTCCGCAACCGGTACGCGCGGGCGGCGGGGGGCGGGTCGAAGGCGGCGTTCCTGCTCACAGGCCGAGGGTATCGGGCCCCGGTGGAAACGCCGTCGGCCCGGTTCCGCGCGGGGCGGGACCGGGCCGACGGCTTCGGCTGCGGGAGATCAGCTCTCCGGGGACTCCGCGGCTTCCGGGGCCTTGGCGGTGGCCTTGCGGGTGCGGCGTGCCTTGGGCTTGGTCTCCGCCTCCGTACCCTCGATGCCCTCGGTGCCCTCTGCTGTGGCTGTCGCCTTGGTGGCCGCGGTCTTGCGGGTGCGGCGGGGCTTGGCCTCGGGTTCGGGTTCGGCGGCGGTCTGGGCCGGGATGTCGGCGGTGGTCTCGGCCGTGGCCTTGCGCGTGCGGCGCGCCTTGGGCTTGGCCTCGGTGCCTGCCGCGGTGTCGACCGCCGTCTCGGCCGCCGCTTCGGCCGGCGCCTCCGCCGTTGCCTTGGGCGCCGCCGTCTTGCGGGTGCGGCGGGTCTTCGGCTTGACCTCGGCCGCGGCGTCGGCCTCGGTGGCCTCCGCCGTGTCGACGGCAGCTTCGGCCGCCGTTTCGGCCGGGGCCTTGGCGGTGGTCTTGGCGGTGGCCTTGCGGGTCCGCCGTGCCTTGGGCTTGGCCTCGGTGACGTCGGCGACCTCGGCCACGGCGGCGTCGGTGGTGCCGGTGCCGGTGCCTTCGGCCGCGTCGACCGGCGTCTCGGCCGGGGCCGTCGCCTTGGCCGCGGTCTTGCGGGTGCGGCGCGGCTTCGCCTCGGCGGCCTGCGGGGCCGTCTCGGCCGGTGCCGTCGTGGACTCGGCGGTGTCGACCGCCGTCTCGGCGGCCGCCGCGGCCTTACGGGTACGGCGGCGCGGCTTGGCGACGGGCGCCTCCTCGGCCGGTGCGGTCGCCGCCGGGGCCGTCGCGGCCGGAGCGGCCTCGACGATCACCGGCACCTCGGTGGCGGTGACGGCCTCGGCCGACGGCACGGTCTGTGCCGGGACGGTCGGAGCCTCCGCCGACTTGCGGGTACGGCGGCGGCGCGACTTCGCCGGGGCCTCGGTGCCGGTCGGCGCCTCCGCGACCGCTACCGCGGTGACCGGCGCGGCCACGGCGTCGGTGACCGCCGCGGACGACGTGCCCTCCGAAGCCGAAGCCGAAGCCGAAGCCGGGACTGAGTCCACGATCGTCTGCGCGGCGTCCGGAACGACGGGGGATTCCGTCGCCGCCGTGGCCACCGACTGCCGGGACGGAGCTCCGTTGCGCGTGCGGCGGCGACGGCGCAGGGTGCGCGGCGCGTTCTCGTCCTCACCCGGCGTACCTGCGTCCGCCACACCGGTCGCACCAGCCGCGCTGGTCGCACCGGTCACGGCCGTGGCCGCCTCGTTGCCGGAGACCGCCGCGTCGAGGGGTGAACCGCCGCGCGTACGGCGCCGGCGCCGGGGCGTGCGCGCCGAGCGCTCACGGTCGGCGGACCGGGACTCGTCCGGCCCGGAACGGGAGTCGTCCCGTCCGGAACGCGAGTCGTCCCGTCCGGAACGGGAGTCGTTCCGCCCGCCCCGGCCGCCGCGACCGCGGTCCCGGCCACCCCTGCCCCCGGGCTCGCCCAGGTCCTCCAGCTCTTCGGCCGCCAGACCGGCGCGCGTACGGGCCGCGCGCGGCAGGACGCCCTTGGTGCCCTCGGGGATGGAGAGGTCGGTGTAGAGGTGGGGGGAGGTGGAGTACGTCTCCGGCGGGTCGTTGAAGTCCAGCTGCAGTGCCTTGTTGATCAGCTGCCAGCGGGGGATGTCGTCCCAGTCGACCAGAGTGATCGCCGTACCCTTGGCGCCCGCGCGGCCGGTGCGGCCGATGCGGTGCAGGTAGGTCTTCTCCTCTTCCGGCGACTGGTAGTTGATGACGTGGGTCACACCTTCGACGTCGATGCCGCGGGCGGCCACGTCGGTGCAGACGAGCACGTCCACCTTGCCGTTGCGGAAGGCGCGCAGCGCCTGCTCGCGGGCGCCCTGGCCGAGGTCGCCGTGGACCGCGCCGGAGGCGAAGCCGCGCTGCTGGAGCTGGTCGGCGAGGTCGGCCGCCGTGCGCTTGGTGCGGCAGAAGACCATGGCGAGGCCACGGCCCTCGGCCTGGAGGATGCGCGCGACCATCTCGGGCTTGTCCATGTTGTGCGCGCGGTAGACGAACTGCGTGGTGTTCGCGACCGTCTGGCCCTCGTCGTCCGGCGCGGTGGCACGGATGTGCGTGGGCTGCGACATGTAGCGGCGGGCCAGGCCGATGACCGCGCCCGGCATGGTCGCCGAGAAGAGCATGGTCTGCCGCTTGACCGGCAGCAGCTTGACGATCTTCTCGACGTCGGGCAGGAAGCCCAGGTCGAGCATTTCGTCGGCTTCGTCGAGGACCAGGCACTTGACGTGCTTCAGGTCGAGCTTCTTCTGGCCCGCGAGGTCCAGCAGCCGGCCCGGGGTGCCGACGACCACGTCGACGCCCTTCTTCAACGCCTCGACCTGCGGCTCGTACGCGCGGCCGCCGTAGATCGCGGTGACGCGCACGTTGCGGACCTTGCCGGCGGTCAGCAGGTCGTTGGTCACCTGCTGGCACAGCTCGCGCGTCGGGACGACGACGAGGGCCTGCGGGGCGTCGGTCAGGGCGTCGGGGGCGGCGCGGCCGGCCTCGACGTCGGCGGGGACGGTGACGCGCTCAAGCAGCGGGAGGCCGAAGCCCAGCGTCTTGCCGGTGCCGGTCTTGGCCTGGCCGATGACGTCCGTGCCCGAGAGGGCGACGGGGAGCGTCATCTCCTGGATGGGGAAGGGGTTGATGATGCCGACGGCCTCCAGGGCCTCGGCGGTCTCGGGAAGGATTCCGAGGGAACGAAACGTCGTAGTCAGGGTGCTGCCTCTTCTGTGTGCGCGGTGCGAGGCGAGCGCGGGGGTCGTGTCGGACCGTGCCGGGGACGTCGGCTGCCTTACGGGCGAGCCGTAGACACGGGACCTCTGCCGACGCTCTAGCGCTCGAACCGCTGAGGGTCCCCCTCCGGGCTGCCGTACACACCGTGGTGT
Organism: Streptomyces sp. CRN 30; assembly: GCF_034105845.1. Taxonomy (NCBI): domain Bacteria; kingdom Bacillati; phylum Actinomycetota; class Actinomycetes; order Kitasatosporales; family Streptomycetaceae; genus Streptomyces; species Streptomyces sp. CRN 30. The sequence continues at coordinate 20,047 of NZ_JAVRHI010000092.1, forward strand.
ACGGCCGGGAGGGCTGTCGGGCGGAGCCGATCGGGCCACCGACCGGGCATCCTCATGCGTGCGGCCCGACGAACACGTCACGTAGCCGTACGTCGCGTACTCGTACGTCACATACTCGGCAGGCGCATTACCACCATACCTCGAATCCACGCACATGCGATGGCCGAATTGGTCACGTAGTTGTCGTCACAGTGACTGACCAGGCCCTTACGGGTGTCGGCGGGCGGGCTATTGTGCGCTCCATGACGAGCTCTGACAAGCCTGGCACCGCCGCAGACGCCCCCGCCGGACGCACCGCAGTCGCCGACCGGGACTGGTCGGGCGCCGCCGCCGACCCCCAGTACCACGCCGCGGTCGTGGACCTGCTCGGAGCGCTCGCGTACGGCGAGCTGGCGGCGTTCGAGCGGCTCGCGGAAGACGCGAAACTGGCACCGACCCTGGCGGACAAGGCGGAGCTGGCGAAGATGGCCTCGGCGGAGTTCCACCACTTCGAGCGGCTGCGGAACCGGCTCGCCGAGATCGGGGAGGAGCCCACGGCGGCGATGGAGCCGTTCGTCGCGGCCTTCGCCGGGTTCCACAAGCAGACGGCGCCGTCCGACTGGCTGGAGGGCCTGGTCAAGGCGTACGTCGGCGACTCGATCGCCAGTGACTTCTACCGCGAGGTCGCGGCCCGCCTCGACGCCGACACCCGGGAACTGGTGCTGGCCGTGCTCGACGACACGGGGCACGCCGGTTTCGCGGTGGAGAAGGTCCGCGCGGCGATCGACGCGGACCCGCGCGTGGGCGGACGCCTCGCGCTGTGGGCGCGGCGGCTGATGGGTGAGGCCCTGTCGCAGTCCCAACGGGTGGTCGCCGACCGCGACGCGCTGTCGACGATGCTGGTGGGGGGCGTCGCGGACGGCTTCGACCTCGCGGAGGTCGGCCGGATGTTCTCCCGCATCACGGAGGCGCACACAAAGCGAATGGCGGCGCTGGGACTGGCGGCCTGAGCCACTCCGGCACCGGCCACTCCGGCACCGGTCGCTGCGGCACCGGCCACTGCGGTACTGGCCACCGGCACCGGCAGCTGCGGTACCGGTCGCTGCGGCACCGGCCACTTCGGCGCCGGTCGCTCCGGCACCGGTCGCTCCGGACAGGCCGCCCGAGGACGGGTCGCCCAACGACAGGCCGCCCCAGGGCGGGTCGTGGGAGATCGGCCGCGGGGGTGCGGCTGAGGCCGGGTCGTGGGAGATCGGCCGCAGAAGATCGGCCGTGGTGGACCGGTCGTGATGGGCTGTTCGTGGTGGACCGGCCGTGGTGGACCGGTCGCCCGAGGGCGGGCCGCAGGAGGCCGGTCGTGGTGGATCGGTCCCGGTAGACCGGTCGTGGTGGGCCGATCCCAGCGGACCGGCCGCAAGGGACCGGTCACGGCGGACCGGCCGCAAAGGACCGGTCGCGGGGGACCAGCCGCAAAGGACCGGTCGCCGGGGACCGGCCTAAGGGGCGCTCCCGGTGGACCGGTCGCCGGGGCCCGGACCGCTTGCCGGGGCTTCATGGAGGACGCCCCTCCGAGTCGGTCGGCAGTCGGCCTCACCCCGGGGGCGGTCAGCAGCCGGCCTCAGTCCGGGGGCAGCCGACGCCGAAGGGGCCGGCGCCCAGGGCGGCGGCCGGTCAGGCGGGTGCCGATCGGCCGCGCAGTCTTCCCGCCGGGCGCAGGAGGAGCGAGAGCGACGCGGCGGAGACGGCTGCCGCACCCAGAAGGACGGGAAGCAGACCGGCGGCGCCCAGCGCGCTGTGCGTGACGAACGCCCCGAAAAGCGCTCCGGCGACGCCGGTCGGCAGCACGAGCGCACGGGCCGGGAGCCGGTGCGAAAGCCGATGCGCGGCAGCCCACGCCAGCATCAGACCGAGGATCGCGGCGCTGAACACTTCCCACAGCATGTCGGGGTCCCTCCCACACGGCCGGCCTGCGCGAACAGTCACAGCCGTCATACCCCTGACCTGCGGAATGCAATCCTCCCCTATGGGGGACTTGTGCCCGGTCCGTGAGGGGGGACGGGACACGCGAAAGGGCCCGGCGGTCGGTCACCGCCGGGCCCTCTCCGAATACCGATGCGCCTACAGCGCGCCGAAGCCCACCTTGCGCGGAGCCGGCTCGCCGAGCTCGACGTAGGCGAGACGGTCGGCCGGGATCAGGACCTTGCGGCCGTGTTCGTCCACGAGGCTCAGCAGCTGCGACTTGCCGGCCAGTGCCTCGGCCACCACGCGCTCGACCTCCTCGGCACTCTGACCGCTCTCCAGAACGATCTCGCGGGGCGCGTGCTGCACGCCGATCTTGACCTCCACGGCTATGTCCCTCCGACGGTCAGTGATGTGCGCGATCTTCCGCGCCGTACCCAGCACACATTAGCCCGGTGAGGGGACGTACACGCTCCGCGCGGCAACGCCAGGAGCGAACAGTGGTCGGGAACAACGCGGCACGCACCGCGTCGACGGATCGCCGTGCGACCCCTCAGTGCTGCTCGATGCCGTGCAGCGGGAATCCGGCGATGCCCCGCCAGGCCAGCGAGGTCAGCAGCTGGACCGCCTGGTCGCGCGGCACGCTGCGGTCGCTGTGCAGCCACGAGCGGGCCACCACCTGCGCGAGGCCGCCCAGACCGGAGGCGAGCAGCATCGACTCCGCGCGGGAGAGCCCCGTGTCCTCGGCGATCACGTCGCAGATCGCCTCCGCGCACTCGGTCGTGACCTTGTCGACGCGCTCACGCACGGCGGGCTCGTTGGTCAGGTCGGACTCGAAGACCAGACGGAACGCGCCGCCGTCGTCCTCGACGTACGCGAAGTAGGCGTCCATCGTGGCGCGCACCCGCTGCTTGTTGTCGGTCGTCGACGCCAGCGCGTGCCGTACGGACTGGATCAGCGCCTCGCAGTGCTGGTCCAGCAGGGCGAGGTAGAGATCGAGTTTGCCGGGGAAGTGCTGGTAGAGCACCGGCTTGCTGACTCCGGCGCGCTCGGCGATGTCGTCCATCGCGGCCGCGTGGTAGCCCTGTGCCACGAACACTTCCTGAGCGGCGCCCAGCAGCTGGTTCCGTCGGGCGCGACGCGGCAGGCGCGTACCCCGCGGGCGTGCCGCCTCTGTCTGCTCGATGGCTGTCACGCCGCCTCCCAAAGTCGTCCCTGTGCGGTGTGCGCCGCGCCGCCATCGTACTTTTCGGTAACCGTGGTGTGTGCGGTGCGAGCGCAGAATTTCACGGACCGGACAGTGGCGAAAGAAGTGCAATAGGTTTCATACAGTGCCAGGTCGGGCATGCGCAGGCCCCTTCCGGCTGTCCGCCACCGGGTCGGCGGGGTCAGCGGTAGTCGTCCTCGTCGAGGGAGACCACACGCGCCTGCTCCGCGAGGTCGCCCTCGCTGGCGCGGCCGGGATCGACGCCGGTCAGCGGGTCGTCCTGGCTCGGCGCGAGGTCCGCCTGCTGTTCGGCGGCGTCGGCGTCCGGCGCTTCGACGTCGAGGTCCTGCGCCTCCTGCGCGCCCTCTTCTTCGAGCTCCTCGAAGGTCTCGGGATCGGTCGGGTCGATGGCCATGCTGCTGGCTCCCTTCGGTTCGGTCGGTTCGGTCGGTTCGGTGAACGCCCGGACGGCCCCTGTACTTACAGGGGTCTCACGCGGGTGCCCTCTCCGCGAGCCCCTAAGAGCCCCTATGGGCTTCTGAGAGTCTCTGAGCCTCCAGGGCCCAGGAGACACCCGAATCGGACGCCGTGCGATCCGGTGCTGCCGGTCGGCGGCCGAACAAATGCACCACTTTTGTGACGCCGAACACATGAACCACCGCGTGATCGTCTCGTAACATTGCCGCATGTCTTCGACCGAGCTGCCGTCCGTGCCGCCCGCCAACGTGCTGCCGAAGGTCGCGGCCGTCAGGGTGGCGGAGGGCGAGCGGCTGAGGTCGGTATATCTGCCGGGGATCACGCTGACCGTGCGTGCGCGGCGGCCGGCCCGGGAGGGACTGCCGCCCGCCCTGTACGTCCACGGCCTCGGCGGCTCCTCGCAGAACTGGTCGGCGCTGATGCCGCTGCTGGACGACGTCGCCGCGAACGAGGCGGTCGACCTGCCCGGCTTCGGTGACTCCCCGCCGCCGGACGACGGCAACTACTCCATCACCGCGCACGCGCGCGCGGTGATCCGCCACCTCGACGCCGCGGGGCGCGGCCCCGTGCACCTGGTGGGCAACTCGCTCGGCGGTGCCGTGGTGACCCGGGTGGCCGCCGTCCGCCCCGACCTGGTGCGCACCCTGACCTTGGTCTCGCCCGCGCTGCCGGAGATCCGCGTCCAGCGCAGCGCCGTACCGACCGGACTGCTGGCGCTGCCCGGCGTCGCGGCGCTGTTCACGCGCATGAGCCGTGACTGGACCGCCGAACAGCGGGTCCGCGGTGTGTTGGCCCTCTGCTACGGCGACCCCGGCCAGGTCTCGGAGGAGGGTTTCCGGCACGCGGTGGAGGAGATGGAGCGGCGCCAGCGGCTGCCGTACACCTGGGACGCGATGGCGCGCTCCGCGCGGGGGATCGTCAACGCCTACACGGTGGGCGGGCAGCACGGACTGTGGCGCCAGGCCGAGCGCGTCCTCGCGCCGACGCTGCTCGTGTACGGCGGCCGCGACAGACTCGTCGGCTACCGCATGGCCCGGCGGGCCGCCCGAGCCTTCCGCGACTCGCGGCTGCTGACCCTTCCGGACGCGGGACATGTCGCCATGATGGAGTATCCGCAGACAGTCGCCACGGCCATCCGCGAACTCCTCGCGGACACGGCCGGTTCGGCGGCCGGTGACGGCGCGGACCGCGCCGTCGCGGACAGGTACACCGACGAGAACACAGGAGGCTGAGGCGCGAAGTGGGACGCCACAGCCGCCGCGGACCGGCCCCCAAGGGCGACCCCGCGGACGCCGCCGCAGCAAGGCAACGCCGGAGCGCACGCCCGGAGGAGCGGACCACCCCGGGACGCGGATCGCCGCGTTCGAACGAGGGCAACACACGGTCGTACGAGGGCAACGCGCGGTCCAACGACGGCAATCCGCGCGCCTATGACGACAAGCCGTCCCGCGGTGTGCCCAGGCTGCCGGACGGCACTCCTGCGCACGGCGTGCGGCAGGTGCGCGGCGGGCACCCCGAGCAGCGGGAGCCGGGCGGCGGCTGGGGCGCGTTCCGCGAGTCCGGGCCCTCCGGCAGCGCACCCGGGACACAGCCCCACGGTCCCGGCGCGACCCGGGCCCCCGGCGCCGCGCAGAGCCCCGGTGTCCCCCTCCCGCGGCAGCGACGGACGCCCCCGGGCGGTCCCCGGCAGGACTACCTCGACGCCTTCGACGGCGGCAGGCGTGCTTTCGACGGCAGGGACGCCTACGACGGCAGCGGTGACGACGGCAACGTCTACGCGGCGCACGCGTCCACGTCCCCGCGCAACCGTTCCGACGCGCACGCCCCCACCGAGGACCCCTACGCCTCCGTCACCGACTGGACCGCCGAGACCGGCGCCGTCCACGCCGACGGGGACAGCCCCGACCGTGCCGACGGCAAGGAGAAGAAGGGCGCCAAGGGGCGGGCCTTCACCGGGGTCGCCGCCGCGGCCGTCACCACCGTGCTGGCCATCGTCGTGGCCGGGCAGGTCGCCGACGGGCGCGACGGCGCGGGCACGGCGTCCGGATCGGCCACGGACCAGGCGCGCGCCACCAGCGAGGCGGCCTCGGGAGCGGGCGAGGGCACGTCGGAGTCGGACACGGGCACCGAAGCGGAGAAGAACGGCTCGGCACCGCTCACCTACGCCCAGAAGATGGGCACGATCTATCCGCTCGCCGCCGACCTCAAGGCCACCGGGAAGTTCGACGCGGTCCCCGGCATCGCCAAGGCGCCGGGCAAGGGGCAGAAGTACACCTACCGGGTGGATGTCGAGAAGGGGCTGGGCCTCGACGGCGAACTCTTCGCGCAGGCCGTGCAGAAGACGCTCAACGACGATCGGAGCTGGGCCCACAACGGTGCCCGTACGTTCGAACGTATCCACTCCGGGGATCCTGACTTCGTGATCACGCTCGCCAGTCCGGGCACCACCGCCGACTGGTGCGCCAAGTCTGGCCTGGACACCACCGTCGACAACGTTTCCTGCGACTCGGCCGCCACCGAGCGCGTGATGATCAACGCCTACCGCTGGGCGCAGGGCGCCAAGACCTACGGCGACGACAAGATCTACGCGTACCGGCAGATGCTGATCAACCACGAGGTCGGCCACCGTCTCGGCTACAACCACGTGACCTGCGACAAGAACGGCGACCTCGCCCCCGTCATGCAGCAGCAGACCAAGTTCCTGGAGTACGACGGCATCCGCTGCCGCCCCAACGCCTGGGCCTACCCGTCCGGCTGACCAGCGCCCGCGGCGCACGTCCGGCGCACGGCCGGAGGCGTGGCGCCCAGGTGACTGCTTGATCCCCTAGCGCGATCGAACGCGCCCCGCGCGGGAAAGTTACGACCGTTCACCCCTTCTGGTGGCGCGATGGACAACCGTCCGTCGCGCCACCGCCTTGTCCGCATACGTTCGTCCCGCTGCGAGCCGCCGGACCAACGGCGGCTCCCCATACGGGAGATCGGGGGTGCGTGTGCGCATCGGACTACTGACAGAGGGCGGCTACCCGTACGTCAGCGGTGACGCCGGACTCTGGTGCGACCGGCTCGTGCGCGGGCTCGGGCAGCATGAGTTCGACGTCTACGCGCTCAGCCGCGGCGAGCGCCAGGAGGACGAGGGCTGGGTCCCGCTGCCGCCGCAGGTCAGCCGCGTACGCACCGCGCCGCTGTGGACGGCCGAGGACGACGGGATCGTGTACGGCAGGCGTGCGCGCCGACGTTTCGCCGAGTCCTACGGCGAACTCGCCGCGGTCCTCTGCGCGGCCGGCCGCCCGGACCCGGCCGGTGCGGCGGAGGACGCCTCGACCGCCGAGGCGGACCGTTTCGCCAGCGCCCTGCACGGACTCGCCGAACTGGCCCGCGACACGGGCGGACTGGTGAGCGCACTCCGCTCCGAGACCGCCGTACGCGCCCTGGAGCGCGCCTGTCGCGCGCCGGGAGCCCAGCACCCCGCACGCGAGGCGCGCGTGCCCGATCTCCTCGCCGTCGCCGCCCACCTGGAGCGCGCCCTGCGCCCCCTCTCGCTCGACTGGTACGAGGAGGACGGCCTCGGCGCCGTCGACCTGTGCCACGCGGCGTCCGGTGGCGCGGCCGCCCTGCCCGGCCTGCTCGCCGAGCACTTCTTCGGGGTTCCGCTGCTGGTGACCGAGTACGGGGTGCGGCTGCGCACCCATTACCTCACCAGTCCGGACGCCTCACCGGCCATACGCACCCTGCTCGCCGCGTTCCACGGCCGGCTCGCCGCCGCGATCTACCGGCGGGCCGCCCTGGTCACCCACGGCAACGCGCACGCGCGCCGCTGGCAGGAACGCTGCGGCGCCGACCGCGACCGGCTGCGCACGGTCCACGCGGGTATGGACGCGTCCCCGTTCGCCGAGGTCGGCGAGGCGCGGGGCTGCGGTGATCCCGGCACCCTGGTGTGGGTCGGCCGGATCGAACCTGCCAAGGACCTGGTCTCCCTGCTGCACGCCTTCGCCGAGGTGCGCGGGGCGCGGCCGGGCACGCGGCTGCGGATCATCTCCGGTGCCGGTGGTGCCGGTGGTGCCGGTGGTGCCGGCGGTGCGGGGGACGTCGAGTATCTCGCCCACTGCCGGGCCCTGGCCGCGCAGCTCTTTCCCGACGAGGCCGACGGCCCGCACGCGGTCGGCCGCAACCCGGTGACCTTCGAGGAGATCGGCGGACCGGACCTGCCGTCCGTCGCCGACGCCTGCGCCGCGGGCGCCCTGGTCGTCAGCTCCAGCGTCGTCGAGGGGTTCCCGGTCGGCCTGATCGAGGCCATGTTCTGCGGGCGAGCGACCGTGTCCACGGAGGCCGGCGCGGTGGTGGAGGCCATCGGCGGCACCGGACTGGTCGTACCGCCACGCAACCCCCGGGCGCTGGCCCAGGCATGTCTGTCCTTGCTGCGCGACCCCGAGCGCCGTGAGCGCCTGGGCGCCGCCGCGCGCGCCCGCGCACTGGAGCTCTTCACCGTGGAACAGAACACTGCGGCATTTCAGGGCATTTACCTGGAGATCCTCGCGCACACGCCACGCCACCGGGTGGTCCTCGACGATGCCGGCACCCCCCTGCCGTTCGGCGTGCCCGCCGAGATTCACGTCCCCGGCCCCCGGCTGACCCGCACCGCGTCCCGCGCGGTCACCCGAGGAGGGCCGGGCTGGGCGACCGGCACACCGGTCCGGGTGACGGCGCCCGCCACCGAGGGGGTGCGATGAGCGGCCTCGACGACCTTGACCGTCCCGTCACCCCGGCCAGTCCCGGCGCCTGGGACGAGCGCTCCCGCGCCTGCCTCGCTTCGGCCTCTGCCTCGGCGTCCGCCCTGGCGTCCGCGGCGGCCGCGGCGGCGGCTCCGCTGACATCCACGAATCCGCACCGGGACCCTTACCCGGACCCCGATCTGAACCCGGACCCGACGCCGGAGTCGGGCGGTACGGACCCCGGCCCGGCACCGGCCCCCGACGCACGCCTCGCCCCCGTCGGTGCCGATCGCCGTACCACCCTCCGCCGCCCCGGCGCCGACCCCGTGAAAGCCCTGATCCACCGCCACCGCGAGCTGTGCGAACGGGCCGTCGACCCCCTGGAGATCGCGGCGGGCCTGGAGGCCCACGGCGTCACCGACCGGACCGCCTCCCGCTTCCGCCACCGCGACGTGTTCTCCCTCGCCGAGGAGATGTACGCCCGCGTCCCGCACGACGGCGACCGGCCCGAACCGGCCCCCGACCCCACCGGACCCGCGACCGCCGCCCCGGCCGATGTCCCCGCGCCCCGGCCTCGCGCCGGCTGGATCGCCCTCACCCTGCTCCCGGGCGCACTCGGCACGGCGACGGTCGCCGGCCTGCACCTCACCCATGGGCGGCCTCGCCTGGTCATTGCCGCCGTCGGCACCCTCGCCGTGTTCCTCGCCGTGCGCGCGCTGCTCGGCCGGGGCAGGCCGAACGACCCCGCCGGCCACCACCCGGTCCTCTGGATCCTCTGGCTCACCGCCTACGCCGTCCTGGGCGACGGCCTCCTCACGGCGGCTCTCGGCGGCGGCCCCGACGGGCTGCCCACCGGCGCCGACGACGGCCCCTGGCCCGTCACCGTCGCGCCGGCCCTGGCCCTGACCCTGGCCTGCGCACCCGCGGCCTGGTGCATCCGCCTCTTCGGGGTGCGCGCCGGGCGCAGGCTCTCGGCCAGCCGCGGCCTCGAAGACTTCGCCGCCTCCGTACGCCCCCTGCTGTTCGGCAGCCTCGCCGCGTTCCTGTGCGCCCTGTCGGCCCTCCTCTTCCTCACCGGCACCGTCCTGGACGAGCCCGCGGCCTACGCCCAGGCCCTCCCGCTCGGCGCACTCCTGCTGCTGGCCCGTCTTCTCGCCCGCCACGGCTCCGCACACGCCCCGGCGCTCGTCCTCACCGCGGCGGCGACGGTCGAGGCCACCGCCCTGGCGGCCCTCTTCGCGAGCCGGCTGCCCGGCTGCGACGCCCTGGCCGCCCCTGTCGAGGCCCTGGTCGCCGCCTGCGGCCCGGGAAGCGTCCCGACCGCCGCGTGCGGCGCCGGAGCCCTGGTCCTCCTGCTCCACGCGGCCCGTCGGCTCACGAGGGCCTCGGCCCACGCCCACCCGGAGCCGCGCCGATGACCACGCCCTCTCTCCGCCCGGCCCTTCCCCGGACAGCGGCTTCCGACCGCGAACCGCGCGACCGAACCGGTCGCCGCCCGCACGGCCACGCGCTCGTCACCCGTCGCGGCGCCCGCGCGGCGGCGAGAGCGCTCCGCACCGCGCCCCGCGCCGGCGCGAGGCACCCGCGCGCGTGACCGCGGACGCTCGCCTGCCACCACGCGCACTCCCCGCCACACCGTCCCGCCCCGCCCCCCGGGCCCTGCCCACCTCTTCCGCACCACCTCTTCCGCACAACGCCCTCCGCACCACCCCGGCCCGACCTACGGGCCCTGCCCACCCCCTCGGCACCACCCTCAAGGAGAACCGCACATGACCACCTCCCGACCCGACACCTCGGCCCCGGGAGCCGACCGATGAGAGTCCTGCTGATCGGAGCCAACGGGTACATCGGCCGCTTCGTCGCCGACCGCCTCCTCGCCGACCCGGCCGTCCAGCTCACCGCGCTCGGCCGCGGCGACGACGCCGACGTCCGCTTCGACCTCGCCAGTGGCAGCCCCGGCGCCCTCACCCGCTTCCTCGACGCGGTCCACCCCGGCGTCGTCGTCAACTGCGCCGGCGCCACCCGCGGCGGAGCCCGCGACCTCACCCGGCACAACACCGTCGCCGTCGCCACCGTCTGCGAGGCCCTGCGCCGCAGCGGCTGCGGCGCCCGCCTGGTGCAGATCGGCTGCAGCGCCGAGTACGGCCCCAGTCAGCCCGGGTCCTCCACGGCAGAGGACGCCGTACCCCGCCCCGGCGGTCCCTACGGCGTCAGCAAACTGGCCGCCACCGAACTGGTCCTCGGCTCCGGACTCGACGCCGTCGTCCTCCGCGTCTTCTCACCGGCCGGACCCGGTACCCCCGCCGGCTCCCCGCTGGGCCGCCTCGCCGAGGCCATGCGCCGCGCCATGCAGTCCGGCGACGGCGAACTCCGTCTCGGCGGCCTCGGCGCCCAGCGCGACTTCGTCGACGTCCGCGACGTGGCCCGCGCGGTGCACGCCGCCTCCCTCTCCGCCGCCCAAGGCGTCATCAACATCGGCTCGGGCCGCGCCGTCCGCCTGCGCGACGCCGCCGCCACCCTCGCCCGCGTGGCCGGCTACGGCGGCGCCCTCCACGAACTCGACGGCCCGCCCGGCGCCCTGCGTCCGGTCATCGGCCACCCCCGCGGCGAATCCGCGGTCCACCGCTCCGACGGGCTCGGCCACCGCACCGAGGTACCGGGCCACCACCGCGCCGACAGCGTCGGCCACCGCGTGGACGGCCTGGGCCCCCGCAACGAGGCCGACCACCCCGCGCCCGTCGCCTACCCGTACCCGGACGGCTGCGGCAGTTGGCAGCAGGCCGACGTCCGCACCGCCCGCGACCGTCTGGGCTGGCGGCCCCGTATCAACCTCGAAGAGTCCCTGGCCGACATCTGGATGGAGGCCGCGTGCCGCATCTGACCAGCAACAGAGGAGGAGCGACCGCGAGTACCGACGTCCGGACCGGCCTCGGCGTCCCCGGCCTGGCCCACCCCCTGGTAGCCCCCGCTGAATGGGCGGAACTCATGCGCCCCGGCACCTCCTTGCACTGGGTCGTCCTCGACGTCGCCGACGGTCCGGGCGCCGCCCCCGACCCGCACTGCCTGGAGGCGGCCGGCCGACTCCGCAACACCGGCATCCGCGTACTCGGACGGCTCGACGCCGCCCACGGCGCCCGCCCCTTCGGCGAACTGGTCGCGGACGCGCACCGCTATGCCGACTGGTACCGGACCGACGGCTTCCTTCTGGACCACTGCCCCGGCGAACGCGAGGCGCTCCCCACGACCCGCCGTACCGTCGCAGCGCTCCGGGCGGTCGGCGACGGCGCGTACATCGTCCTCGGCCACGGGACCCACCCCCATCCCGGCTACGCCGAGAACGCCGACCAACTGATCACCTTCCGCGGCCCCTGGAGCGACTACCGCTGGTCCCAGGTGGCCGAGTGGACCGCCGACTATCCGCCCGAACGCTTCTGCCACCTCGTCCACGGCACGCCCGGCCCCCACCTCGACGAGGCCCTGCGCATCGCCCGCTGGCAGGGCGCCGGAACGGTCTGGTTCACCGACCGCACGGACCGCGGGGGCCGCGCCGACCCGTGGGAGACGATGCCCGGCTACTGGGACGACCTCGTCTCGCGCATCGGGACAGGTGTCTCGGAATGAAAAAGGCCGTGGCAGTGTTACAGACAGAACCACCGTAATGATCGACCGACCAACGGAGTCCCCGTGTCGCTGCCACCCCTGGTCGAGCCGGCTTCCGAGCTCACCGTAGACGAGGTCCGCAGGTACTCCCGCCACCTGATCATCCCCGACGTCGGGATGGACGGGCAGAAGCGGCTGAAGAACGCCAAGGTGCTGGCTGTCGGCGCCGGTGGCCTGGGCTCGCCGGCGCTGATGTACCTCGCCGCCGCGGGCGTCGGCACGCTCGGCATCGTGGAGTTCGACGAGGTCGACGAGTCCAACCTGCAGCGCCAGATCATTCACAGCCAGGCCGACATCGGCCGCTCCAAGGCGGAGTCCGCCCGGGACACCGTCAAGGGCATCAACCCGTACGTGAACGTGGTCCTTCACGAGGAGCGGCTCGAGGCCGACAACGTGATGGACATCTTCAGCCAGTACGACCTGATCGTCGACGGCACCGACAACTTCGCCACGCGCTACCTGGTCAACGACGCCTGTGTCCTGCTGAACAAGCCGTACATCTGGGGTTCGATCTACCGCTTCGACGGCCAGGCCTCCGTCTTCTGGTCCGAGCACGGCCCCTGCTACCGCTGCCTCTACCCGGAGCCCCCGCCCCCCGGCATGGTTCCCTCCTGCGCCGAGGGCGGCGTGCTCGGTGTGCTGTGCGCGTCCATCGGCTCCATCCAGGTCAACGAGGCCATCAAGCTCCTCGCGGGCATCGGCGAGCCGCTCGTCGGCCGCCTGATGATCTACGACGCCCTGGAGATGCAGTACCGCCAGGTCAAGGTCCGCAAGGACCCCGACTGCGCGGTCTGCGGCGAGAACCCCACCGTCACCGAGCTCATCGACTACGAGGCCTTCTGCGGCGTCGTCTCCGAGGAGGCCCAGGCGGCGGCCGCCGACTCCACGATCACTCCCAAGCAGCTCAAGGAGTGGATCGACGACGGCGAGAACATCGAGATCATCGACGTCCGCGAGCGGAACGAGTACGAGATCGTCTCCATTCCTGGCGCGCGGCTGATCCCGAAGAACGAGTTCCTCATGGGCACCGCCCTGGAGAGCCTCCCGCAGGACAAGAAGATCGTCCTGCACTGCAAGACCGGTGTCCGCAGTGCGGAGGTCCTCGCGGTTCTCAAGTCCGCGGGCTTCTCGGACGCCGTCCACGTCGGCGGCGGCGTCATCGGCTGGGTCAACCAGATCGAGCCGGCCAAGCCGGTCTACTGAGCCCCCCCCGGCCAGGTCCTCCGAGCGGCGGGGGTCCCGCGCACCTACGGTGCCCGGGGCCCCCGCCGCCGTCGTGAGCGGGGACCCTAGGAGCAGACCTTGCCGTCCTCGGGCACCGTCCCGTCCAGGAGGTAGGCGTCCACCGTGGAGTCGACGCAGTCGCTGCCGCTCCCGTAGGCACCGTGGCCCTCGCCCTTCCAGGTGAGCATCACCCCGACGTCCTTGCCCAGCTCGTCCGCCATCTTGCGGGCGCCCTCGTAGGGTGTCGCCGGGTCGCCCGTGTTGCCGACCACCAGCACCGGAGCGGCTCCGACCGCGCTGACCTCGGGCGTCTCGTGCTGTCCGGCCACCGGCCAGTCGTGGCACCAGCCGGCGGTGTCCCAGCCCAGGAAGGCGCCGAAGACGGGCGAGATCCGCTCGAACTCCGGCAGCAGCGCCTTGGTCTCCTCCAGGGTCGGCCGCTCCTTGTCGTCCAGGCACGATATGACCCGCTGGGAGTGCGTGGTCGTGCCGTAGTGCCCCGAGGGGTCACGCTCGTTGTAGCCGTCGGCGAGCGCCAGCAGCTCCGAACCGTCGCCCTCCTCGGCCGCCGTCAGCGCGCTGGTCAGGGCCGGCCAGCTGGTCTCGCTGTACAGCGGCAGCACGATCCCGGTGATGGCCAGCGTCTGCGTCAGCTCCCTGCCGGACGTCGACGTCGGCAGCGGCTCGCTGTCGATCCGCTCCAGCAGGTCGGCGATCTCCCGCGTGCCCTGCTTCGCGTTCTGACCGGTGGAGCGGAGGTAGTCGTCGAGCGCCCGCTGGAAGCCCCGGGTCTGGTGCTCGGCATGGCCGATGGTGTCGGCGGTCGGGTCGACGACCGCGTCCAGCACCAGGCGCCCCACGTTCTTCGGGAACAGATGGGCGTAGACGCCGCCCAGCTCGGTGCCGTAGGAGATGCCGAAGTAGTGCATCTTCTTGTCGCCCAGCACCTCGCGGAGCAGGTCCATGTCGCGGGCGGTGTCCGTGGTCGAGACGTGCGCCATCAGCTTGCCCGCGGCCTGCTCGCAGCCCTCGCCGAAGGACGCCGCGTCCTTCAGGAAGCTCTGCTCCTCGGCCGGCGTGTCCGGGGTGGCGTCCACCGCGGCCTCGGCGGCCTGTATCTCCTTGTCACCGCGGCAGCGGATGCCCTCGCTCGCGGCCACCCCGCGCGGGTCCCAGCTGACCAGGTCGTACTGCTCGTGGAGCGCGGAGGCGATGCTCGCGTACGACGGCATCGTGGAGACGCCCGAGCCGCCGGGTCCGCCGAAGTTGAACAGCAGGGAACCGGCCCGGCGGCCCCCGGTGGCCTCGGAGCGGATCAGGGCCAGGCCGATCCGCTCGCCGTCGGGCTTCGACCAGTCCAGCGGCACCTGGAGCGTGGCGCACCGCCACTCGCTGCCCGGGGCCGGGGTGTCGCCGGTGGCCTTGCAACGGCCCCAGTCCAGCCGCTGGGACGTCAGGGCCTTCCCCGCGGCCTTGTCGCCCTCGCCGGCCCCGCCGTCCTTGCCGCTCTCCGACGTGTCCCCGCTGCATCCGGTCACCAGCAGTCCCGCTGCTGCCAGTGCCGCCGTCCACCGTGCGTATCGCGACCTCGTGTACCTCGTGTACCGCCCCATGCGCGCTCCCCCCTGACGGGCCGTCCGCGCTGAGCGGCGGACGGCTGTGATGCCATGGTAGGTGGCGCCCGAGAACCCCGCTGCGGCCTGTGGATAACGCTTTGACCTGCCGATTTCCGAGCGCGGGCCGGGGAGGTCAGGAGCAGACGGTTCCGGCTTTCGGGGTCCGTCCGTTCAGCAGGTAACCGTCGACCGCCTTCCGCACACAGGCGTTCTCGCTGTCGTAGGCGCCGTGGCCCTGGCCCTTGTAGGTCAGCTCGACGCCGACGTCCGGGCCCAGGGCGTCCACCATCTTCGCCGCGCCCTCGTACGGCGTCGCCGGGTCGCCCGTGTTGCCGACGACCAGGATCGGCGGGGCGCCGGGAGCGCTGACGTCGGGGTGGTCGGCCGCGCCCGGCACCGCCCAGTCGGTGCAGCTCACCATGGACCAGGCGAGGTAGTCACCGAACAGTGGCGAGGCGGAGCGGAACTCCGGCAGCTTCTTCTCCACGTCCCGCTCGTCGTAGCGGGGCTTGTCGTCGGCGCAGTTGATGGAGACGTTGGCCGCGGTGATGTTGCTGTACCGGCCGTCCTCGCCGCGTCCGTTCAGCGCGTCCGACAGCGCCATCAGGATGCTGCCGTCACCGTCGTACGCCTGTTCAAGGCCCTCGGTGAGGTACTCCCACAGGTCCTTGGAGTACAGGGACTGGGCGATGCCGCTGGTCGCGGCGGTCTCGGTGAGCCTGCGCGGCGTGATGCCGGGGATCGGCCTGCTGTCCAACCGCTTCAGCAGGCGGGCGATGCGGTCCTTCACGTCCTCGGCGGTGTCGCCGACTGGGCACTCCTCGGTCTTGGAGACGCAGTCCTCGGCGTAGTTGTCCAGGGCGCGCTGGAAGCCCTTCGCCTGGCCCAGCGAGCCCTGTTCCGAGTTCTGCGTCGGGTCGACGACGGCGTCGAAGACGGCCCGGCCGACCTTCTCGGGGAACAGGTGGGCGTAGACGCCGCCGAGTTCGGTGCCGTAGGAGATGCCGAAGTAGTGCAGCTTGTCGTCGCCGAGGACGCGGCGCATCAGGTCCATGTCGCGGGCCGCGTCGGTCGTGGCGACGTGCGGCAGCGTCTTCTCGGAGTTCTTCTCGCAGGCCGCGTTGAACTTCTTGTTGCCGTCGACCAGTTCCTTGCGCTCGGTGGCGTCGTCGGGCGTGGCGTCCTGCTGGAACCAGGTGTCGAGCTGCTTGTCGTCCAGGCACTCCACGGGGGCGCTGCGGCCGACCCCGCGCGGGTCGAAGCTGACCAGGTCGTAGCGGGTGCGCAGGTTCTTGTAGTCGTCACCGAAGGCGGGCAGGGTGGTGACGCCCGAGCCGCCGGGGCCGCCGAAATTGAAGACCAGTGAGCCGATCCGCCGGTCGGCGTCGCCGCTGGACCGGGCCCGGATCAGGGCGATCCCGATCGTCTCGCCGTCGGGGTCGTCCCAGTCGAGCGGCGCCTTCATGGTGGCGCACTGCCATGTGCCGCCGTCCGGCAGGGGCGAGGGCGCGGCGCCGCCGCCCTGCGCCGCGGACGGGGCGGGGCAGTCCCGCCAGCTCAGTTCCTGCTGGTTGACGTCTCCGTCCGCCGCGGCCTCACCGCCGCAACCGGCCAGCAGGGAGGACAGCAGTACGGCGGAGGCGGCGGGGGCGGCGGCGCGCAGCCGGGCTGGGATCGGCATGCCCTCATCGTGCGGCGGCGCCGGGCGGGACGCTCGGGGCGTGGGCCGTACGGGGGACGACACCGGGGAGCGGGCCGTACAGAGAGGACGACACCGGGGAGCGGGGGCTGTCGTGAACCCGGCGGGGTCCGCTACAGCGCCTGTTTCCGCGTCAGGTGGTTGAACGCCAGCCATCCCGGCAGCACCGGCAGCCACAGGGTCAGCAGCCGGTACAGGAGCACCGCGGGTGCGGCGACCTCCTTGGGCAGGCCCACGGCGATCAGGCCGACCGTCAGGGTGGCCTCCACCGCTCCCACACCGCCCGGCGTCGGCGCCGCGGAGCCCAGCGCGTTGCCCGCGAGGAAGACGACGGCGACGCTGGCGAGGCTGATGGACGTCGCCTCGTCGCCGAACGCGCGGATCGAGGCGTCCAGGCACATGACGAAACAGGCCGTCAGCAGCAGCATGCCGCCGATGCCGGTGACCAGCTTCTGCGGCCGCTGGAGCACGTCGAGCATGCGCGGGACGACGCCGGCGAAAAGCGACCGCACGCGCGTGACGACGAATTTCCGCAGGAACGGCACGGACGTGACCACGAGCACCAGGACCGCCACCGTCAGCAGACCCGCGATGACCGTCCGGGACGGCGACAGGGACGGCGTCTTCTCGGTGCCGGTCAGGTAGCCGAACGACAGCAGCATCAGGATGTGGCAGCCGAGCCCGAAGAGCTGCGACGCGCCCACACTGGCCACGGCCAGACCGGGCCGCACCCCCGCGCGTTGCAGGAAGCGCGTGTTCAGGGCGACACCGCCGACCGCCGCCGGAGCGACGATCTTCACGAAGGAACCGGCCACCTGGGCGGCGACCGCCCGCAGGAAGGGCACCCGCTCGGGGACGAACCCCAGCAGGGACATCGCCGCGGCGACGTAGCTCGCCGCCGAGAACAGCACGGCCGCGATGACCCAGCCCCACTCGGCGTTGGAGACGAGCGGGCCGAACTCGATGTGGGTGAGCTGCGTCAGCAGGAAGTACGCGCCGATCGCGCCGGCGATGAAACTGATCAGCGTCCGCGGCCGGATCCGCTCCAGGCGGGCCGGTTCGACGGGGGCCTGCGGCCTGATCCGGAGCACCTCGTGCCGGATCTGGGTGAGCAGGTCGTCCTCGCGCGCCTCGTCCATCGCCTCGTCGAGAGCGCGTTTCTCGGCCCGCTGCTCCGCGCGTACGGCCTTCTTGTCTAGCTTGTCCGACTTGCCGGGCCTGTCATGCTCCTCGGCGGTGGCGCCGGTGTCGGTACCGGCCGCGGCCTCCACGCGGGCCTGCTTGGCCTGCCGGGACGCCTCCAGGACGGCCTCGCGTTCGCGCTGGGCGCGCTCACGGGCGAGTCTGCGCAGCGTCGCGCGCGTGGAGCGGCTCAGCGCGATCGGCTGGAGCATCGGCAGGCAGTCGGCCACGGCGTCCGGGCCGAGGACGCTCAGCGCGGAGGCCACCGCGCGCTCGGCACCCACCCGCAGTCCGAGTGTGACCAGCAACTGGGAGATGTCCATGCGCAGCAGCAGGTCGCCCGCGGCGATCTCACCGGTGCGCAGGTCGGTGATGCTCACCGTGCCGGAACGATCCACCAGGATCGCGTCACCGACCAGCCTGCGGTGCGCGATCCGCCGGGACTGCAGGGCCCGGACCTGCTCCCAGGTGTCACGCAGCAGGTCGTCGGTGATCTCCTCGTCCGGCAGCGAGTCCAGGGAGCGTCCGCCGGTGTGCTCGTAGATGAGCATCACCGCGTCGGGACCCAGCTCGGAGGTGGCGATCAGCTTGGGCGCGTTGGCGCCGGCCGCGATCGCCGCGTAGGCCAGCAGAGCCTCCTGCTCCAGCGCCTGGCGCAGCGACTGGAGGCTGCTGCGGGTGGCGAAGCCGCGCAGCGTCAGATTGCGCCACGCGCGGTAGAAGAACCCCTGAGCCTGCTGCTCGCGGTCGACCACCGTGACGTCCAGCGGCGGACCGTCCTCCAGCGTCACGAAGTAGCGGCGGCCCCGGTCACCGGTCTCGACGGTGTCCGCGGGCGCCTCCTCGCGGGAGGCGGTCACCGGGCGGAAGCCCACCGTCATCAGCCCGGCCATGAGCGTGCGCCCGGTGGGACGGACGTTGGGGGAGCCGACCGCGTACAGCGTGCCGTAAGCCACGCTCCAGCCGATCAGCACCGTGAGGATGATCGAGAACGGCGTCGTGTAGCCGGTGACGAGCATGCTGAACGCGGCGAGGAGCAGCACGATCCACAGCACCGCGCGCCACCGAGGCCGGCGGGACATGCCGACCGCTGTCATGTATGCGATGACCGGCGCCAGGTAGCCGTGCACCGGGTCGGTCAGGGCGTGGATGTCGCCGGGCGAGGGCTGGGTGAGCGCCTCCTGGATCGAGCCGGGGGCGGCCTTGGCGACCCACAGGTCCGTGGCGAGTGTCACGCCGTGGGCGAGGACGGCCGCCAGCACGCCGTCCGCGATGCGCAGTCCGTCGCGTTTGATCAGCCGTTCGATCGCGAAGGCGACCGGCACCAGCAGGATCGCGATGCTGGAGGCCAGACCAGCGATCTTGATCAGCAGGTCGGGGGCCTGGCCGGTGCCCTTGTTGATGTCCTGTTCGAGGCCGGAGGTGGTGCCGTGGGCGAACGCGGCCACGGCCAGCAGCACGCCGACGGCGAGCACGCCCACCATGAACCGCATCAGGTCCGAAGGGCGGTGCACGCGCGCGGGGAGGAGCGGTTCGTCGCCCTCCACCTCGTCGATGTGCGTGGTGTCCGTGTCGACGCGCGCGGTCTCCGCGCGGTCGGCGTCCGGTGCGGTGCTCCCGGTCCTCTTCCGGCCGCCGGCGGTATCGGGGCGCGACGAAGCGTCAGAGGCGCCCTGCGTGTCGCCGGGCCGCACACCCTGCTGCTTCATCGTCTCTTCTTGCTCCCGTATCACTGGTCACCGCCCGCATGATGGTGGCATGCCGCACCGACGCTCGGAGGCATCAGGGTGCACACGCGGGCCGCACAGTCTGCCCCAAGCGCCGCGACCGGGCGAGGGACGCGGAGCGTCCGCGCGAGCGCGCCGCGGTGTCGGTGGGGTGCGGCAGGATGGGGTGAATGAGCGACGAGAGCCTTCCGGGCGGCAGCCTCCCAGACGACGGCGGCCCCGGCCCCGCGGACGCGCTGCCCGAGTACGCCGAGCGGGTCCTGGAGGTCACCGAGCTGATCCCGCCCGGCCGCGTCATGACCTACGGGGACGTCGCCGAGTGGCTGGAGGAGGGCGGCCCCCGGCAGGTCGGCCGCGTGATGTCCCTCTACGGCACCGGTGTCCCGTGGTGGCGCGTCGTCCGCGCCGACGGTGTACTGCTCCCGGGGCACGAGCTGCGCGCGCTCGACCGGTACCGGGAGGAGGGCACGCCCCTGCGGGAGGCGGGCCGGACCGCCGAGGGCCATCTGCCGCGCGTCGACATGAGGCGAGCGCGGTGGGACGGCGGCGAACACGCGCAGGGTCACACCTGAAAGCTTCCGCCATCGGACGCCCCGGAGAGTGCCCGGTGATCCGTACGAGGGAACCGGCGCGGAACGGGCACGTCCGTGACATGACGTACGTTCGAGGGGCGAGGGACACCGGAGACGCGGGCTCCGGGACGGAAGAGGCGAGGGAAGGACCGCGACAAGCGGAAGCCCTGCTTCCCGCCCCCTCGTCGGCGTAGCGTCGGCCGCGCGCGTCCCGTTCACCCCGCGCCCACCGCCCGCCACCCGGAGCGGTCGTCCCACCAGCACACCCACCAGGACCGGCGAACCACGTGAGCTCCTCATCCTCCATCA
Organism: Streptomyces sp. CRN 30; assembly: GCF_034105845.1. Lineage (NCBI taxonomy): Bacteria > Bacillati > Actinomycetota > Actinomycetes > Kitasatosporales > Streptomycetaceae > Streptomyces > Streptomyces sp. CRN 30. Next base: position 40,367 of record NZ_JAVRHI010000092.1, read on the forward strand.
GGCACCCGTCGCACCCCCAGGTGCGGCAGGGGACCCGTGGCGCTTACCGACTGGTCCGTACCCCGCCCTCGCGCGAGGATCCCCCTCTGTTGGACGCCGCCCAGCGGGCCGTGGTTGACCATGGCACCGGTCCGCTGCTCGTCCTCGCCGGTCCCGGCACCGGCAAGACCACCACGCTCGTCGAGTCCGTCGCGGACCGGATCGCGCGCGGCGCCGATCCCGAGCGGATCCTCGTCCTGACCTTCAGCCGGAAGGCGGCCGTCGAGCTGCGCGACCGCATGGCGCGCCGCACCGGCGCGGCGCGCGCCCCGCGCGCGACCACGTTCCACTCGTTCAGCTACGCCCTCGTCCGGGCGCACCAGGACAGCGACCTGTTCGCCGAGCCGCTGCGGCTGCTGTCCGGCCCCGAGCAGGACGTGACCGTGCGCGAGCTGCTGGCCGGCCAGGCCGACCTGGAGCGGCTCGGACTGGCGCACGTGCGCTGGCCCGACGAACTGCGCGCCTGTCTGACCACCCGGGGCTTCGCCGACGAGGTCCGCGCGGTGCTCGCCCGCAGCCGAGAGCTGGGCCTCGGCCCGGACGCCCTCGCCGACTTCGCCCGGCACATCGGCCGCCCCGACTGGCGGGCCGCCGCGGTGTTCCTCGCCGAGTACCTCGACGTACTCGACCTCCAGGGCGTCCTCGACTACGCGGAACTCGTCCACCGCGCGGTGCTGCTCGCCCACCGTCCCGGCGTCGCCGAACGGCTCGCCGCGCAGTACGACGCCGTCTACGTCGACGAGTACCAGGACACCGACCCGGCGCAGGTCCGGCTGCTGCACGCGCTGGCGGGCGGCGGCCGCACCCTCGTCGCGCTCGGCGACCCCGACCAGTCGATCTACGCGTTCCGGGGGGCCGACGTCGGCGGCATCCTCGACTTCCCGCACGCCTTCCCGCGCGCGGACGGACGCCCGGCGCCCGTGCGGGTGCTGCGCACCTCCCGCCGTTCCGGAGCCGAGCTGCTGGCCGCCACCCGGCTGCTGACCCGGCGCATGCCGCTGACCCGGCTCCCCGCCGACCAGGCGCGTGCCCACCGTGAGCTCATGCCGGTACGGGACGGCGGGCACGTCGAGGTGTACACGTACCCGACGACCGGTACGGAGCTGGACAACGTCGCCGACGTCCTGCGCCGCGCGCACCTGGAGGACGGCGTCCCGTGGAGCGAGATGGCCGTCCTCGTGCGGGCCGGCTCCCGCACGCTCCCGGCGGTCCGCCGCGCCCTGACGTCGGCCGGCGTCCCGGTCGACGTGGACGGCGACGACCTCCCCCTGCGCCACGAGCCGGCGGTGGCCCCCCTGCTGACGGCCCTGCGGGCGGTGGCCACGGCGGAGGCGGAGGCCGGCGGTGACGCCGCAGAACCGGGGGCCGGCGGTGTCGGCGCGGCGCCGGGGGGCGACGGTGGTGGCGCGGACCTGACGGACGGCGATGATGGCGCGGAGTCGGCGGGCGGTGATGCCGAAGAGCCGCTGGGCGGTGGCGATGGCGGTGGTGGCGGCCATGGCGTGGATCCGGAGGCCGGCGGGCTCGGCGCGGCGCCGGGGGGCGGCGATGGTGGCGCGGAGCCGGCGGACGACGATGCCGAGCAGTCGTTGAGCGGTGGTGGTGGCGGTGACGCCGGAGATCTGGAGGCCGGCGGTGTCGGCACGGCGTCGGAGGCCGGCGGTGTCGGCGCGATGCCGGGTGGCGGCGGCGGTGTCGAGGAGGCGGAGGGCGGGGGCCGTGCCGAAGAGGCGGGACGCGGCGCGGTGGTCCACCGCTGGCTGGACACCGAGACCGCACTCACCCTGCTCACCTCCCCCCTGGCCGGCATGGACTCGGCCGATCTGCGGCGTCTCGGGCGGGCCCTGCGCGAGGAGGAGCGAGCCGCGGGCAACGCTCTGCCGCCCCCCTCCGACCGCCTGCTCGCGCGGGCACTGGCCGAACCGGAGCGGCTGACCGTCCACGACCCCGCGTACGCGCGTGGCGCCCAGCGCCTGGGCGCACTGCTGCGTACGGCTCGGCAGCGCCTCGCGGACGGCGGCACGGCCGAGGAGGCCCTCTGGGAGCTGTGGGCGGGCACCCCGTGGCCCGGACGCCTGGAGCGGGCCGCCCGACGCGGCGGTGCCGCCGGCCGGAACGCCGACCGTGACCTCGACGCCGTCTGCGCCCTGTTCGCCACGGCCGCGCGCGCCGAGGAGCGCACCGGCGGCCGGGGCGCCCTGAACTTCCTGGAGGAGATCGAGGCCGAGGACATCGCCGCCGACACCCTCGCGCGGCGCGCGGTACGCCCGGACGCGGTGCGTCTGATGACCGCGCACCGCTCCAAGGGCCTGCAGTGGCGGCTGGTCGTCGTCGCCGGTGTCCAGGAGGGACTCTGGCCCGACCTGCGCCGCCGGGGCTCCCTGCTGGAGGCCGACCGGATCGGACGGGACGGACTCGCCGAGCCCCTCACGCCCGGCGCGCTGCTCGCCGAGGAACGCCGCCTGTTCTACGTGGCCGCCACACGCGCGCGTGACCGCCTCGTCGTCACCGCCGTCAAGGCACCGGCCGACGACGGTGACCAGCCCTCCCGGTTCCTGACCGAACTGGGCGTCGAACCCCAGGACGTCACCGGCCGCCCGCGCCGCCCGCTGTCCGTCGCGGCCCTGGTCGCCGAATTGCGCGCCACCACCGTCGACCCGCGCGTCTCCGACGCCCTGCGGGAGGCCGCCGCCCGTCGCCTCGCCCGGCTCGCCGCCCTGGGCGACGACGAGGGCCGGCCCCTGGTGCCCTCCGCGCACCCCTACCGCTGGTGGGGCATGTTCGAGCCCACCAAGTCCAAGGTGCCGCTGCGCGACCGGGACCAGCCCGTCGTGCTCTCCGGCAGTGCCCTCGACCAGCTCGCGAACACCTGCGCGCTGCAGTGGTTCCTCGGCCGCGAGGTGAAGGCCGACGCACCCGCGACCGCCGCCCAGGGCTTCGGCAACGTCGTGCACGTCCTCGCCGACGAGGTGGCCTCCGGGCAGACCCCGGCCGACCTCGACGTCCTCATGGAACGGCTCGACTCCGTGTGGAACGCGCTCGCCTTCGACGCGCCCTGGAAGTCGGAGCAGGAGAAGGCCAACGCGCGCGTGGCGCTCGAACGCTTCCTGAAGTGGCACGTCATGGACCGCACCGGCCGCACGCCGGTGGCCAGCGAACACGACTTCGACGTCACCCTGGGCGCCGGTGACTACGAGGTGCGCATCCGCGGCCAGATGGACCGCGTGGAGGCCGACGGCGAGGGCCGCGCCTACGTCGTCGACTTCAAGACCGGCAAGCATGCGCCCAGCTCCGCCGAGGTGGCCCGCCATCCGCAGCTCGCCGTCTACCAGCTCGCCGTCCGCGAGGGCGCCGTCGACGAGGCGTTCGACGGCGTACGTCCCGAACCGGGCGGCGCCGAACTCGTCCAGCTCCGGCAGGGGGCCGCCAAGCGGGACGGCGGCGAGACGCTGCCCAAGGTGCAGGCCCAGGAGCCGCTCGGGGGCGGCGAGGGGGAGGGCGGAGGCGAGAGCGGAGGAGAGGGCGAGTGGGTCGGTGAACTGCTGGCCACGGCCGCCGGCAAGGTTCTCGACGAACGGTTCGCCCCGACCGCGGGCCAGCACTGCACGCACTGTGCGTTCCGGGCGTCGTGCAGCGCGCGACCGGAGGGCCGGCACGTGGTGGAGTGACCCACGGAACCTCCTTGAACTGGCGCGCACCGGCGTGAACCGCGTGAACCGCGTGACACATCGCACGCCCCGTGCTGACCTGCGCATCTCCCGCCCCGTAACGTCCGTCCGGCCCCGGCTGTCAGTGGCCGCCGCTAGCCTTTTCGACGTGCCCGCTCGTATCACCGATCCCGATCAGCTCAAGGAGCTCCTCGGTATCCCCTTCACCCCGGAGCAGACGGCCTGCATCACGGCGCCGCCCGCCCCGCAGGTGATCGTGGCCGGAGCCGGTTCCGGCAAGACGACGGTGATGGCGGCGCGCGTGGTCTGGCTGGTCGGCACCGGCCAGGTCGCCCCCGAGCAGGTGCTCGGCCTCACCTTCACCAACAAGGCCGCCGGTGAACTCGCCGAGCGCGTCCGCAAGGCCCTGGTGAAGGCAGGCGTCACCGACCCCGACGTGATCGACCCGGACAACCCCCCGGGCGAGCCGGTGATCTCCACCTACCACTCCTTCGCCGGCCGGCTCCTGACCGACCACGGCCTGCGCGTCGGACTCGAACCCGCCTCCCGCCTGCTCGCCGACGCCACCCGCTACCAGCTCGCCGCGCGGGTGCTGCGCGAAGCCCCCGGCCCGTACCCGGCCCTGACCCGTTCCTTCGCCGACCTGGTCGGTGACCTCCTCACCCTCGACTCCGAGCTGTCCGAGCACCTCGTGACCCCGGAGGAACTGCGCGCCTGGGACGCGGACCTCCTGGAGACCCTCCGCGGCGCCAAGCTCAGCAACGCCGACCTGCGCAAGGTTCCCGAGGCCGCCGCCGCGCGCGGGGAGCTCGCCGGCCTGGTGACCCGCTACCGGTCCGCCAAGCGCGACCGCGACCTCCTCGACTTCGGCGACCAGATCGCCCTCTCCGCGCGGCTCTCCCGGCTCCCCGAGGTGGGCCGGCTGCTGCGCGAGGAGTTCCGGGTCGTACTGCTCGACGAGTACCAGGACACCTCGGTGGCCCAGCGCGTCCTCCTCGCGGGCCTCTTCGGCGGCGGCACCGGCCACCCCGTGACCGCCGTCGGCGACCCCTGCCAGGCGATCTACGGCTGGCGCGGCGCCTCCGTCGCCAACCTCGACGACTTCCCCGAACACTTCGCGCGCGCCGACGGCCGCCCCGCCGTCCGCCAGTCGCTCAGCGAGAACCGCCGCAGCGGCGGCCGGCTCCTCGACCTCGCCAACGGCCTCGCCGAACCCCTGCGCGCCATGCACGCGGGCGTGGAGGCCCTCCGTCCCGCCCCGGGCGCCGAGCGCGACGGCACGGTCCGCTGCGCCCTGCTGCGCACCCACGAGGAGGAGATCGACTGGATCGCCGACTCGGTCGCGCACCTCGTACGGACCGGAACGGCCCCGGGCGAGGTCGCCGTCCTGTGCCGCACGGCGACCGACTTCGCCGAGATCCAGGGCGCCCTGGTGGCCCGGGACGTCCCCGTCGAGGTCGTCGGGCTGTCCGGGCTGCTGCACCTGCCCGAGGTCGCCGACCTGGTCGCCGTCTGCGAGGTACTCCAAGACCCCGGGGCCAACGCGTCGCTGGTCCGGCTGCTCACCGGCCCGCGCTGGCGCATCGGCGCGCGTGACCTGGCCCTCCTGGGCCGCCGCGCCCGGCGTCTCGTCTCCCACGCGCGCGTGGACGGCGACGACGACCCCGACCGCAGGCTCGCCGAGGCCGTCGAGGGCGTCGACCCGTCCGAGGTGATATCGCTCGCGGACGCGCTCGACACGTTCCTGGAGACGCCGATGGACAGCGGCGGCGACGACGACGGGCTGCCGTTCTCACCGGACGCGCGCGTGCGCTTCGCCCGCCTGGCCACCGAGCTGCGCGACCTGCGGCGCTCACTGGCCGATCCGCTGATGGACGTACTGCACCGCGTCCTCGCCGTCACCGGCCTGGAGGTCGAGCTGTCGGCGTCCCCGCACGCCCTCGCCGCCCGCCGCCGAGAGACCCTGTCGAACTTCCTGGATGTCGCCGCCTCCTTCGCCGCCGGCGACCGCGAGGCGTCCCTGCTGGCCTTCCTCGGCTTCCTGCGTACTGCCGCGCAGTACGAGAAGGGCCTGGACAACGCCCTGCCCGGCGGCGAGAACACCGTCAAGGTGCTCACCGCGCACAAGTCCAAGGGCCTGGAGTGGGACGTCGTGGCCGTGCCCGGACTGGTCACCGGCACCTTCCCCAGCACGCAGGGCCGCGAGAAGTGGACCGCCCAGGGCAAGGTCCTACCGCACGGGCTGCGCGGCGACGCCGACACCCTGCCCGACGTCGGATCGTGGGACTCCCGCGGGCTGCGCGACTTCCACGACGCCATGAAGGAGCACCAGCACACCGAGGAGCTCCGCCTCGGCTATGTCACCTTCACCCGGCCCCGCTCTCTCCTGCTCGGTTCCGGCCACTGGTGGGGGCCCACCCAGAAGAAGCCCCGCGGCCCCTCCGACTTCCTGACGGCCCTGTACGACCACTGCGTCGCCGGACACGGCGAGATCGAGGTCTGGGCGGACGAACCCGCCGAGGAGGAGGAGAACCCCGCACTGCACAGGGCCACCGCCGAGCAGGTGTGGCCGCTGCCGCTGGACGCGACGGCCCTCGCGCGGCGCCGGACGGCCGCCGAGACGGTCCTCGCCCACCTGGAGGACCTCGCCTCCCCGGACCACGGCCGTCCCGCCGCGCCCCACGACCCGGACACCTACGACGACCCGGACTGGCCCCCACCGGAGGACGACGAGCCGCCCTACGAGGAGGACCCCTTCCTGGAGGAGCTCCCCCCGGACGATCCCCCGCGCGGAGAGCCGTACGCCGTGGAGGCGCCCCCCGTAGAGGCGCGCCCCGCACAGAGACTCCCCGCTCCGAGGCGCCCCCTGGGGACGCTCCCCGCGGAGACATCCCTCACACCGGAGGAGGAGCGCACCATAGCCTCCTGGGACCGTGACCTCGACGCCCTCGCCGGTGAGCTCCAGCGCGCGCGGGAGAGCGTCACCGAGGTGCCGCTGCCGGCCTCGCTGACCGCGTCCCAGCTGCTGCTCCTCGCCGCCGATCCCGACGGCCTCGCCCAGGAGCTGGCCCGCCCGATGCCCGCGCCGCCCCGGCCGGCCGCCCGCCGAGGCACCCGCTTCCACGCCTGGGTCGAGGCCCGTTTCGAGGAGCTGACCCTGCCCCTGCTGGAACCCGACGAACTGCCCGGCGCCGACGCCGAGATCACAGGGGAGCAGGACCTGGAGGCACTCAAGGACGCCTTCGAACGCACCGAGTACGCGCGGCGCACCCCGTACCGCGTGGAGGCCCCCTTCCAGTTCTCCCTGGGCGGACGGATCGTGCGGGGCCGTATCGACGCCGTCTACAAGGAGGGCGACGGGGACGCGGCGACGTACGAGATCGTCGACTGGAAGACCTCCCGCACCCGCTCCGCGGACCCGTTGCAGCTCGCCGTGTACCGCCTGGCCTGGGCCGAACAGCAGGGCGTCCCGCTGACCTCGGTGACCGCGGCGTTCCTGTACGTGCGCAGCGGCGAGGTGGTGCGCCCCGACGACCTGCCGGGCCGCGCCGCGCTGGAACGGCTGCTCGCGGGGGTCCACGGTGACGAACCGCACGGTCAGGGTGTCGGTGGGGCCCAGTAGGCTCGTGAGTATGAGCAAGCCCGTTGACAGTGCCGTCAGCGCCGTCCGCGTGTTCGTGGACCACCACCGCGCCGCCTTCCTCGACGACCTGACCGAGTGGCTGCGCATCCCGTCGGTCTCGGCCCGGCCCGACCACGCGCCCGACGTCCGCCGCAGCGCCGACTGGCTCGCCGCCAAGCTCAAGGAGACCGGCTTCCCGACCGCCGAGGTCTGGGAGACGCCGGGCGCCCCGGCCGTCTACGCCGAGTGGCCCGCCGACGACCCCGCGGCGCCCACCGTCCTGGTCTACGGACACCACGACGTGCAGCCCGCCGCCCGCGAGGACGGTTGGTCCAGCGACCCCTTCGAGCCCGAGATCCGCGGAAACCGCCTCTACGCGCGCGGTGCCGCCGACGACAAGGGCCAGGTGTTCTTCCACACACTCGGCGTCCGCGCCCACCTCGCCGCCACCGGCCGCACCGCCCCCGCCGTCAACCTGAAGCTGATCGTCGAGGGCGAGGAGGAGTCCGGCTCCCCGCACTTCCGCGCCTTGGTCGAGGAGCACGCCGAACGGCTCGCCGCCGACGCCGTGATCGTCTCCGACACCGGCATGTGGTCCGAGGACACCCCCACCGTCTGCACCGGCATGCGCGGCCTCGCCGAGTGCGAGATCCGCCTCCACGGCCCCGACCAGGACATCCACTCCGGCTCCTTCGGCGGCGCCGTCCCCAACCCGGCCACCGAGGTCGCTCGGCTCGTCGCCGCCCTCCACGACGAGCACGCACGCGTGACGATCCCCGGCTTCTACGACGGTGTCGTCGAGCTGACCGAGCAGGAGCGCCGGCTCTTCGCCGAGCTGCCGTTCGACGAGCGGCAGTGGCTGCGCACCGCCAGGTCGCACGCCGCGCACGGAGAGGCCGGACACACCACCCTGGAGCGCGTCTGGGCCCGCCCCACCGCCGAGGTCAACGGCATCGGCGGCGGCTACCAGGGACCGGGCAGCAAGACGATCATCCCGTCCGACGCGATGGTGAAGATCTCCTTCCGCCTCGTCGCCGGACAGGACCCCGACCACGTGGAGAAGGCCGTCCGAGCCTGGGCCGCGGGACGCGTACCGCCGGGCATCCGCCTGGAGATCGCGTTCAGCGCGGCCACGCGCCCGTGCCTGACGCCACTGGACCACCCGGCGCTGCGTTCCGTGGTCCGCGCCATGGAGCGGGCCTTCGAGAAACCCGTGCGCTACACGCGCGAGGGCGGCTCCGGACCCGCCGCCGACCTCCAGGACGTCCTCGGGGCGCCGGTGCTCTTCCTGGGCATCTCCGTTCCCTCCGACGGCTGGCACGCCCCCGACGAGAAGGTCGAGCTGGACCTGCTCCTCAAGGGCGCGGAGACCTCCGCCCACCTCTGGGGCGACCTGGCGGCCCACTGGCGGCACGGCCCCTGATCCATGCAGCCGCACCGTCCGGACCGGCGTCCGGCGCGGGGCACACTGGAAGGGCCCGCACCACCGAGCCCTGCCGGACCCGGTCGCCGTCCGCCGCCAGAACCCGCCGAACCGCCTGTCGAAACACAATCCGCCGTACCGGGGGAGTTGGAAGCACCTGTGACCACCTGGACCGACCGCACCGCCGAACGTCCCATCTCGCTCACCGCCCCGAGCGGTGTCGACCGCGCCGCGCACCACCGGCTCGACGAGGCCTGGCTCGCGGCCGCGTGGAGCCACCCCACCACGCGCTGCTTCGTGGTCTCCGGCGGTCAGGTCCTCATCGACGAGACGTCCGACGGGCGTACCGAACTCGTCATGACGCCCTCCTTCGAGGCCCCGCTGACCGAGGCCCACCGCTACTTCCTCGGCATCGACGAGGACGGCGTCAGCTACTTCGCCCTGCAGAAGGACTCGCTGCCCGGCCGCATGGACCAGTCCGCGCGCCCGGCCGGTCTGCGCGAGGCCGGACTGCTGCTCTCCCCGCGCGACGCGGGCCTCATGGTGCACGCCGTCGGCCTGGAGAACTGGCAGCGCACCCACCGCTTCTGCTCCCGCTGCGGAGAGCGCACCGCCATCGCGGCGGCCGGTCACATCCGCCGCTGCCCGGCCTGCGGCGCCGAGCACTACCCGCGGACCGACCCCGCCGTGATCATGGCGGTCACCGACGAACAGGACCGCATCCTGCTCGGCCGCCAGGTGCACTGGCCCGAAGGCCGCTTCTCCACGCTCGCCGGATTCGTGGAGCCCGGCGAGTCCATCGAGCAGTCGGTGCGCCGGGAGGTCTTCGAGGAGGCCGGGATCGTCGTCGGCCCCGTCGAGTACGTCGCCAGCCAGCCCTGGCCCTTCCCGTCCAGCCTGATGCTCGGCTTCATGGCCCGCGCCGTCTCCACCGACATCACCGTCGACGGCGACGAGATCCACGAGGCCCGCTGGTTCTCGCGCGACGAGCTGGGCGCCGCGTTCGAGGCCGGCGAGGTCCTGCCGCCCTACGGCATCTCGATCGCCGCCCGCCTGATCGAGCTGTGGTACGGCAAGCCCCTGCCGACCCGCCAGTTCGTCTGAGCCGAAGCGGACACGGCTGAGGGGGCGTCCCACCGGGACGCCCCCTCAGCCGTGAAGGAACCCGCTTACGCGCCGATCTTCTGCTTCACCTGGGCCAACGACGGGTTGGTGAGCGTCGAGCCGTCGGGGAAGAGCACCGTCGGGACGGTCTGGTTGCCGCCGTTCGCCTTCTCGACGAACGCGGCCGACTCCGGGTCCTGCTCGATGTTGATCTCGGTGTAACCGATGCCCTCACGGTCCATCTGGCTCTTCAGTCGCCGGCAGTAGCCGCACCACGTGGTGCTGTACATCGTCACAGTGCCCGACATGTCTCTCGCGCTCCTTCTAGCGGCTCGGGGGTGCGTCTCCTCGCACTCGCCCAACGTCCGCGGCACCGTCTCCATTCCCGACGGCCACCAGGGGCAGGCCCACCGCATTAACCAGGGGCAGGCCCACCGCATTAATACGACCGCGACCCCTCGCCTGTGGACAACCGACGCACCCGTCTCCCGCGACCTGGCAGCATGGCTGTGTGACAGCAGCAACGCACTCCACCCTCTTCCCGCAGGTACCGGACTCGGCCGACGCGGTGCTCGACGGGCTCGACCCCGAGCAGCGCGAGGTGGCCACCTCCCTGCGCGGACCGGTGTGCGTGCTGGCCGGCGCGGGCACCGGCAAGACCAGGGCGATCACCCACCGCATCGCCTACGGGGTGCGGGCCGGCATCCTGCAGCCCAACACCGTCCTCGCCGTCACCTTCACCAACCGCGCCGCGGGTGAGATGCGCGGCCGGCTGCGCCAGCTCGGCGCCGTCGGAGTCCAGGCCCGCACCTTCCACTCCGCGGCGCTGCGCCAGCTCCAGTACTTCTGGCCGAAGGCGATCGGCGGAGCCATGCCCCGGCTCGTCGACCGCAAGATCCAACTGGTCGCCGACGCCGCCGCGACCTGCGGTCTCCGCCTCGACCGGGGCGAGCTGCGGGACGTCACCGCCGAGATCGAGTGGTCCAAGGTCACCCAGACCGTCCCTGCCGACTACGCCCTGGCGATGGCCAAGGCGGGACGTGAGGCCCCCCGCGACCCCGCCGAGACCGCCCAGATCTACTCCGCCTACGAGAATCTCAAGCGCGGGCGCGGAGCCATCGACTTCGAGGACGTCCTGCTGCTGACCGTGGCAGTCCTGCAGGACCGGCAGGACGTCGCCCAGCAGGTCCGCGCCCAGTACCAGCACTTCGTGGTCGACGAGTACCAGGACGTCAGTCCGCTCCAGCAGCGGCTGCTCGACCTGTGGCTCGGCGACCGTGACGACCTGTGCGTGGTCGGTGACGCCAGCCAGACGATCTACTCGTTCACTGGAGCAACCCCGGACCATCTGCTCGACTTCCGGATCCGCCACCCCGGAGCCACGGTCGTCAAGCTGGTCCGCGACTACCGCTCCACGCCCCAGGTCGTCCACCTGGCCAACGGGCTGCTCGCCCAGGCCCGGGGCCGCGCCGCCGACGCCCGCCTGGAACTGCTCTCCCAGCGCCCCGCCGGCCCCGAGCCCGGCTACACCGAGTACGCCGACGAGCCCGCCGAGGCCGAGGGCACCGCCCGCCGTGTCCGGGAGCTGATCGACTCCGGCGTCCCGCCCGCCGAGATCGCCGTCCTCTTCCGCACCAACGCCCAGTCGGAGATCCACGAGCAGGCCCTCGCCGACGCCGGTGTGCCCTACCAGCTGCGCGGCGCGGAACGGTTCTTCGACCGCCCCGAAGTGCGCAAAGCGATCACGGCCCTGCGTGCCGCGGCCCGCTTCGGCGGCAACGACGCCCTCCTCGACGACACCGTCGACCTGCCGTCCCAGGTCCGCGCCGTGCTCTCGGGGGAGGGCTGGACGACCGAGCCCCCGGCCGGGTCGGGCGCGGTCCGCGAGCGCTGGGAGTCACTGGCGGCGCTGGTGAACCTCGCGCAGGACTTCTCCGCCGCCAAGCCCGGCGCCGCCCTCTCCGACCTCGTCGCCGAACTCGGCGAGCGGACCGCCGCCCAGCACGCGCCGACCGTCCAGGGCGTCACGCTCGCCTCCCTGCACGCGGCCAAGGGCCTGGAGTGGGACGCCGTCTTCCTGGTCGGGCTCGCCGAGGGCATGATGCCGATCACCTACGCAAAGACCGACGAGCAGATAGAGGAGGAGCGCCGCCTCCTGTACGTCGGAGTCACCCGTGCGCGCGAACGCCTCCACCTCTCCTGGGCGCTGGCCCGCTCACCCGGCGGCCGCGCCAACCGCCGCGCCAGCCGCTTCCTCGACGGGCTGCGGCCCGGCTCCACGGGCGCCGGCGGACGGGTGGCCGCAGGGGGCGCCGGGGGAGTGGAGCGGGGC
>NZ_JAVRHI010000093.1:0-5362 GCF_034105845.1 Streptomyces sp. CRN 30
GCCGCAGTCGGCCTCCGCGCCGCCCGCCTCCGGCGGGTCCGCGGCCCGGCACCGGCAGGACGGGGCACCGCAGGAGGCCGGCCCGGACCTGGACGACCTGGCGCGCCGCCTGATCGACCCGGTGTCCAGGCTGCTCCGCGCCGAGCTGCGGCGCGGGAGGGATCGCCTGGGCCGCCCCCACGACGGTCGCCGCTGAGGGGACGGACACGAGGCGGGCCAGGGCGCGCGGCGGACGAGGGCACGGAACGGACGAGGGCACGGAACGGATGACGGACCAATGACGGACAGCATCTTCGCGACGAGCGTGTTCTTCCGGCTCGCGATCGGCGGCAACGACCTGGGCGCGTTCCACACCTGCTCGGGCATGGGCGCCGAGGTCGAGATGGAGACCTACGCCGAGGGCGGCAACAACGGCTTCACCTGGAACCTGCCCGGGCGGGTGTCCTGGTCGAACATCACGCTCACCCGGCCGGTCACCGCCGACACGGCGAAGATCGCCCGCTGGCTGGACGAGACGCTGAAGCGGGTGGAGCCCAAGGACGGCGAGATCGTGGCGCTGAAGCCGGACCTGACCCGGATCATCAGCTGGGAGGTCTTCGGGATCGTGCCCGTGCGCTGGCAGGGCCCGTCCTTCGACCCCGGCAGCTCCCAGGCCGCGGTGGAGACCCTGGAGATCGCCCACGAGGGGTTGCGCCCCTCCTGACACACCCGGCACACCCGGCGCCTCGGCACACCCGACCCACCCGCTCGCGCACCATCCCCTGCCCCTGACCTCGTCCCCGTCCCAGTCCCCGTCCCCGTCCCGTCACCGTCCCCGGAAAGGAAGTCCCGGCCATGTCCCCAGCGGTCCGCTCCAGTCGGGCCAGGGCCCAGCTGACCCTGAAGGAGCCCCCCGCCTCGGTCGGCGCGAAGCCCGGCGGGACGCTCGAGCGGCTGAACCTCCAGTTCAACCCCTCCACCCTGCAGCTGAACAAGACCACCGAGTGGCGCCGCAGCCCCTCGCGGATGGCGGGGCAGTCGGCACTGCCCGAGTTCGTCGGCAGCGGACCGCGCACGCTGAGCCTGGAGGTGTTCCTGGACGCGACCGCCACCCACGACAACTCCGTGGAGCAGGCGGTGGAGAAGCTGATGAAAGCCTGCGTGCCGACCGCCGCCAGCCTGGGGCGGAAGAAGCCGGCCAGCCCGTGGGTGCGGTTCGAGTGGGGCACCGCGCGGACGACCGCGTTCGACGGGGTGCTGTCGAGCCTGTCGGTGTCGTACACGCTGTTCGACGTGGACGGCAAGCCGCTGCGTGCCACCTGCTCGCTGTCGATCGAGGAGGCGAGCGTCGACCCGCCGGGCCAGAACCCGACGTCCGGCGCGCGCACCGCCCGCAGCACGCACACCGTGGTGGCGGGCGACAGCCTGGCCCTGCTGGCCTGGCGGGAGTACGGGGACCCGACGGCCTGGCGGGCCATCGCGGAGGCGAACGGGATCGACGACCCGATGGCGCTCGCGCCCGGCACCGAACTGGTGGTGCCGGGGCTGCGGGACGCGGGGGGCGAGGAGGAGCGGTGAGCACATCCGATGCGGCACGGGGCGGCCGGTCGTTCGCGGCGGACCCCGTCGTGGAGACGCCGGGCGAACTGCCGCCCGTCTGGGCCACCCAGCTGGTGAGCTGTGTGGTGGACGAGAACGTGGGCCTGCCCGACGCGGCGGTGCTCACCTTCCGCGACCCCGACCACGAGTTCCTGACGGCGACCGGCATCACCATCGGCACCCCGCTGCGGGTGTCGGTGGTGACCGTCAAGGAGCAGGCGCGCGAACGGCTGTTCAACGGCGAGGTGACGGCCCTGGAGGCGGACCGCGACCGCACGGGCTCCTTCACCGTGGTGCGCGCCTACTCCAAGGCGCACCGCCTCCAGCGGGGCCGCAAGGTGGTGGCGTACCGGAACATGACGGCGGCGGCCATCGTCCGCGAGGTGGCCGCGGGGGCCGGGCTGGCCTGCGGCACCGTACAGGCTGCGCCGATCACCTACCAGCAGCTCTCGCAGGCCAACGTGTCCGACTGGGACTTCCTGCAGTACCTGGCCGCCGAGAGCGGGGCGCAGGTGCGCGTCGACGACAAGGGGCTGCTGCAGTTCACCCGGCCGCAGCGGGCGTCCGGGGCGCCCGCGCCGTCGACCTCGGCCACCCGGGACCCGATGGTGCTGGAGTACGGGCGGAACCTGCTGGTGCTCCGGGCCTCGCTGTCGGCCGCGGACGGCGCGTCCCGGGTGGAGGTGCGCGGCTGGGACGTCACCAACAAGCGGCCCCTGGTGGCCCGGCACCCGTCGGTGGACAGCGACACGGTCCTCCCTGGGCTGAGCCCGGCGCTCGCCGCCCGGTTCGGCACCTCGTCGAAGCTGACCGTCACCGACACCCCGTACCGCACCCAGGCCGAGGCCACCGCGGTCGCCGAGTCGACGGCCGCCCAGGTCGGCGCGGGCTTCGCCGAGCTGGAGGCGGTGGCCGAGGGCAACCCCCTGCTGCGGGCGGGCAAGCCGGTGGCGCTGGGCAACGTCGGGAAGGCGTTCTCGGGGAAGTACACGGCGACGGCGGTACGGCACGTGCTGGAGCCGCACGGCGGGTACCGGACGACGGTGTGGGTGAGCGCGAGCCCGGACCGTTCCCTGACCGGCCTGGTGACCGGCGCCAACGCACCGGGCCGCGGCCCGCGCATCCCGGGTCTGGCGATCGGCGTGGTGACGGACGTGCGCGAACCGGGCGGCGCCCAGCGCGGCGCGGTGAAGCTGAGGTTCCCCTGGCTGGACGACACCTACACGACGGACTGGGTGCGCACCGTGCAGTGGGGCGGCAGGGGCGGCGGGGGCGTGGTGAGCCCGGAGGTCAACGACGAGGTCCTGGTCGGCTTCGAACAGGGCCTGCTGGACAGCCCGTACGTCATCGGCGGGCTGTACAACGGCGTGGACGAGCCGTCACCGCACGACGTCCCGCTGATCGACGGCACCAGCGGGAAGGTCAACCGCCGTTCGGTGGTGTCCCGTTCGGGGCACCGGGTGGAGCTGCTGGACGCGGCGGCCCCCGGACCCTCCGGACTGCGGCTGCTGACCGGTGACGAGCGCCTCGAGGTACGCCTGGACGACCGGCGGGACCGGATCGAGCTGACGGTGTACGCCGCACGGGGCCGCCCCCTCACCTCCGTCCTGCTCGACAAGGACGGCATCACGCTGGACGCGAGGCAGGGCACCGTGAACGTGAAGGGCCGGAAGGTGGACATCGACGCCACGGACACGGTGCGGGTCAACGGCCGTTCGGTGACCGTCAGGGGCACGACGGACGCCACCGTCGACGGCGGCCTGAAGGGCGTCCTCAAGGCCGCGTTCGTCCACATCAACTGAGTGAGGAGCAGCCCATGCCAGCCGCAGCCCGTACCGGTGATCCCACCGACCACGGCGGTGCCGTCGCCACCCCGCCGCCCGCCGCCGCCCGGGCGGTGGCACGCGTGCTGATCGGCGGGCGCCCCGCCGCCGTCGTCGGGAGCCTGATCACCTGCCCGATGCCACCGCACGCGGCCCTGGCACTGGCCAACGTGGTCCTGCCGAACCCCGCCGGGGCCGCCGGGGGCACGGTCCTCATCGGCGGACTGCCGGCCGCGCGGGCCCGCGACAGGACCACGTGCGGCGCGATGATCCTGACGGGCGCCCCGAACGTCCTGATCGGTGGTCTGTGATGAGCGAGCGGTTCATCGGCCGCGGCTGGGCGTTCCCGCTGCGGGTGGGGCCGACCGGCGGGATCGCCCTGGTCGAGCGGGAGCGGGAGATCGAGGAGGCGGTCCGGCTGGTGCTCGGCACCGCGCCCGGCGAGCGTCCCATGCGCCCCGAGTTCGGCTGCGGCATCCACGACTACGTCTTCGCCCCCGGTGACGGCGCCACCGCCGGAGCCGTCGCCCGGCAGGTGCGCGAGGCCCTGGAGCGGTGGGAGCCGCGGATCGCGGTGGAGGAGGTGGTGGTCGCCTTCGACACGGTCGACGCCGGCACCCTCTACATCGACGTGCGCTACACCGTGCGGTCCACCAACGACCGGCGCAACCTGGTCTTCCCCTTCTACACGATCCCCGACGAGGGCGCCGCCGAAGTGGGTGCCGGCTGATGGCCCTGCCCTCCCCCAACCTGGACGACCGGCGGTTCCAGCAGCTCGTCGACGAGGCGAAGCGGTACGTGCAGCAGCGCGCCCCGGAGTGGACCGACCACAACGTCTCCGACCCGGGCGTCACCCTGATCGAGACCTTCGCCTACCTCGTGGACCAGTTGCTGTACCGGCTGAACCGGGTGCCGGACAAGAACTACACCGCCTTCCTCGACCTGCTCGGCATCCGCCTGTTCCCGCCGACCGCGGCCGGGGCCGACGTCGACTTCTGGCTGTCGGCGCCGCAGCCCGACACGGTGGCGCTGCCCGCGGGCACCGAGGTGACCACCGCGCGCGGCGAGAGCGACGAGCCCGTGGTGTTCACGACCACGGACGAACTGCACATCCTGCCCAGTGAACTGACGCGTCTGGTGACCACTCCGCGGGGCGGTGAGCAGACCGACCGGACCGGCACGCTCGCCGAGGGCCACGACATCCCGTGCTTCCAGGCGGCCCCGGAGCCGGGCGACGCGCTGCTGTTCGGACTGCCGACGGCGGTGCCGCGCTGCATCGTCGCGGTGCGGCTGGACAGCCGGGTCGAGGGCGTCGGCGTGGACCCGCGCCAGCCCCCGCTCGCGTGGGAGGCCTGGGACGGCGGCGGCTGGCAGGTGTGCGAGACCGGTACCGACACCACCGGCGGGCTGAACCGGCCCGGCGAGATCATCGTGCACGTGCCGGCCGGGCACACGGCGTCGGTGATCGGCGGGACGCGGGCCGGCTGGCTGCGCTGCCGGGTCACCGAGGCGGAACCGGGCCAGCCCTTCTACTCGGAGTCCCCGACGGTGCGGGAGGCGGCGGTGTTCACCGTGGGCGGCACCATGGCGGTGGAGCACGCCGAGACCGTGACCGACGTGCCGCTGGGCACCTCGGAAGGGGTGGCGGGGCAGACCTTCCGGCTCACCCGCCCGCCGGTCCTCCTCGACGGTGAGCCGCCCGTGGTGGAGGTGTCCTCGGCCGAGGGGTGGCAGCGCTGGGAGGTGGTGGAGCACTTCGGCCGCTCCGGGCCCGGCGACCGGCACGTCCGGGTGGACGCCGCCACCGGCGAGTTCGGCTTCCCCCCGGCGCTGCGCGAGCCCGACGGCACGCTGCGGCTGTGCGGCGCCGTGCCGCCCAAGGGCGCCCAGGTGCGGGTGGTCCGCCACCGGCCCTTCCACCGCGCGCGCGGCCGGATCGAGCGCCAGTTTGTTGGGGTTGA